>JAGOUG010000052.1 GCA_018061375.1 Candidatus Saccharimonadota bacterium | reverse complement strand
GCCCCAGGCTATTGTGAATAAAAATAAGTACTCGGTATTTTCTGACATAAACCGAGTAAGTCTTGGTAGTACTTTTGTGCTCATGTAAAACAAGAGTGCGACAATAAAACCCCCTCGTAGTACCAGCGAAAGGCTGCTGAAGATGCCAAATCCGTCCTCTTGCATAGAAAGTACCAGCAGTGCGAGTGTTGCTACAAGGTCTTGAACTAACAAGACGCCGATTGCGATTCTTCCGTATAGTCTAGTCTGCTCTTTTTTATCTGAAAGGAGTTTGAGGCCGACAATTGTGCTACTGAATGCGAGTGATACTCCAACAATAATAGAGGTAATAAAGCTTGCACCGAATAGCATCATAAGTGATGTACCGATTATGGTTACCGTGGCAACTTGTACAAAGCCTGTTATGAGTGTGACGCGCCCGAGCTCTTTTATTATTCTAGGGTTAAGTCCCATTCCAACAATAAACAGAAGTAGTGCGATGCCAATTTTAGAGAATCCTTCAAGCGTGTCGGCGTTATTAACCAGACCCAGTATTGGCCCGGCAATAATTCCGGCCAAGATGTAGCCAATTATAAGCGGCTGCTTCAAAAGTTTCATTATTGTAGCGAGTAGTACAGCAATTGCAATTATTATACTGAGTTCGCCGAGCAGTGAGCTATGCATTTTATATCCCTATTTCAAGATATAGTATGACAAAAAAGCTTATGCTCGTCTAGTGCGTCATTGGAATTATTCTGCAAACTAATTAGGTATTTAATACTACTGTGGTGTGCTAGCACCGGCTTTAGCTATTGCCTCGTCAAGTAATTTAGAAAATCCTGCGGCATCCTTAGGATTTTCGATCTTTACGCCATCTATAATAAACGTAGGCGTAGAATCAATACCAAATTCTTGCTTACCAATCTCCAGATCAGAATTTATCCTGTCTGCAACTTCTGAGCTGGCGTAGTCCTTTTTAAATGTCTCCATGTTGAGCCCAAGTTCTTCGGCATAACCTTCAAACAGAGCCTGTTGATTTGTTGACGCTTGCCCCCAAAGTTTCTGGGTTTCGTAGAGTTTGTCGTGCATTTCAAAAAACTTGCCTTGTTTGCCGGCTGCTTCAGCAGCTCTTGATGCCGCAAATGCATTCGGGTGGATTTGAATGAGTGGGAAGTGGCGGAATACAAAATTTACCTTGCCAGCGTAAGTTTGTTCGAGTGATTTTATTATTGAATAATATGAGCCACAGCCAGGACACTGGAAATCACCGTATTCAATAAGTGTTACCGGTGAATTTTTATCACCCCTTACATGATCGTTATCAAGAACGGTTTTTGGGTCACCATTTACAGTTACTTTCGGTGTTTCTTTTTTTGTTGCAATAAATAGACCAGCCATCGCAATTATTACCACGGTCAGAATAATCCAAAATCGATTCATGTATAAGATCCTTTAGTTTACGTCTAGTACTGACTATTTTATCACAATACAACTAGTCAGTGCTCGGCAAAATACTTGCAAATACACCCGTTAAGGTTACACTCTTAGGTATGAGAACATTACTTTGGGTAGTTCTATTATTAGACCAAGTGTTCATGCTCCTCATCGGCTCCATGAAGCTTGATCAATATGAAATGACTGAGTTCGTATTTCGTGAGCGATTAAAAACATTATCAGCGGAAGATGCCCGGCTGGGTAGGGCTCTTCACAGAGCATTGCCAGAGGTTCGAGTGCTCCAGCGAGTTGAACTTATAATAGCCGGTTCGGTATCTATACTGATTCTGTCTGAGCTGCTGGGTCCGTTCCTCGGTTTTGTATATGCACATCTTCTGTTTTTGTTGATCACACTTCTTTCTAGAACCAGGCTTGTCCGTACTCAAGCAACAAAATTATTCGATAGTACTCTTGACGTAGTGCTCAGGACTACAAAAATTTTACATCCGCTCTGGCGAGTAATTGGCATTCCCAAACGCACTAATCTTCACCAGCCCGCGTCCCTGCTAGAACTTGCAGACGTAATAAACAAGCTCCCAAACTCAGTTCTTGATACAAACCAGAAGCAACGGGTAAAGAGTGTAGTAGACAGCGAAACAAAAGTAGTCAAAGACGTTATGACACTAAAAAAGCGAGTCATCACGGTTGATCCTATGGCCACGCTCGGGCCGGTACTCCTGAGTGATTTACAAAAAAATGGACATGGCTACTTCCCGGTTGTGGCAAAGAACGCTGAACCTGAGGGGGTTCTGTCTATTGGAGATATTGCTGATATTCATACCGCCAAATTGCACGGTACAATCAGGGATATTATGTCTCCCCAGCTTGTCTGGGTAGAAGAAGATACTTCGCTAGAAGAGCTTGTTCAAGCCTTCTTGCAAGAAAAGCAGTATTTGTTATTTGTTCGTAACCTTGAAAGCGAATTTACCGGAATAGTAACAATTGCTGATTTACTGAAACAACTTATTGGCGTAGTAAAAGAATAGCCTTATGCTGTTCTCCTGAACCGAGTTCAGTATTGAATCGAATTAATAATGTGTATCTGGTATACTACAACAGATGATACAGCTGGTACAAAATATGAATATAAGGACTCGTGCGTAGGCTTGCTTGGCCTGGCGTACCATATAGTCCTTTCATATAAAGCGTACCAGAAATAATTTAACGGAAGATACAACTTGATGAAACGAACACTCAGTATTGAAGTAAAAGAACACATAGGTAAACAAGTCACCGTAAGCGGTTGGCTTCATAAAAAACGATTAATGGGAGGTTTAACCTTTATTAATCTTCGTGACCGTAGAGGTTTGGTGCAGATACTAGTTGAAGATAAAACGGAAGTAGAAAAACTCAGAGGCCTTCAGATTGGCACCGTGCTTTCTATTACGGGTACAGTTTTTGAAGATGACCGCTCACCGGGCGGTGCGGAACTTCATGAACCAACACTCGAGGTTATTACACCGGTAACTGACGAACCACCAATTGAGATTGATAAGCCAATTAGTCACAAACCAGAACACCTCGACACCCTATTTGAATATCGCGTACTGAACATTCGTAACCTGCAAGAACAAAAAATATTCAAAATCCGGGCGAGCTTTACTCGTTATATAAGAGAATATCTCCAAGAACGAGAATTTGTCGAAATCGACACCCCAAAGTTGCTTGCTGAGCCAACTGAAGGTGGAGCCGAAGTCTTTAAATTAGACTATTTTGGCAAGACTGCCACTTTGGCACAGAGCCCACAGTTCTATAAGCAAATAATGGTTGGTGCCTTCGAGCGCGTGTTTGAAATCGGGCATAGTTACCGCGCAGAACCGAGTGCCACTACTCGCCACCTCACAGAACTTACAATGCTAGATATTGAAATGGGTTTTGTTGAAGGACACGATGAAGTGCTTGGGCTCGTAGCTGATATGACGAAACATGTTTTGAAGCGTATGTACGAAGAGCACGGGGCAGACTTAAAGAGCCTTAACGCACCTGAACTGAAATTGACCGATGAGAAAATTCCACAGTTCACAATCGCTGAAATTCATGAAATGTATACAAAGGCCACCAAAAGCGATGTTACTGACGATAAGGATTTAACTCCAGACGAAGAACGCTGGATCTCTGACTACGCACGTAAACAACTCGGTAGTGATTTAGTGTATGCAACCAACTTCCCAAAGGCTGCCGGTAAGTTCTACCATAAATTTAACGGAGATGGCACCGTAGCCTGGGGAGATTTACTCTTCCGTGGTCTTGAGATTGCGACTGTCCCACTGCGTGAAAATAATTATGAAAAAATGCTTGAACAGATGAAGAATGCCGGCCTTGACACAGAGCACGAAGGTTTCAAGCACTACCTCCAAGCATTCAAGTATGGTCTTCCGGTTCATGGTGGCTGTGGGTACGGCATCGACCGCTTAGTTCAAAAAACTATCGGCCTAAATAACGTCAAAGAGGCTACTCTCTTCCCCCGAGACTTGAACCGGCTTACTCCATAGTTAGTGTAGACGGTGCTAGAGTATTAGTGTATAGTAGTAGTTAGAAGTAGGTTCAGCGGGATCGCTGTAGAAATACAAAGATCCGTCCATTGCGGTTACTTCACAAACAACATTTAATCGGTTGTTTGTGGAGAGCCGTTTTTTGTTTCTCCACAAATAGCCAAAGGAGATCAACTATGGCAACACTAGAGCGAGCCAAGGTAATAGCAACACAAATACACCAAGGGCAAACACGGTTTGACGGGAGCCCGTACATAAATCATCCGCTGAGAGTGATGGGAACAGTAGCGGCGCAGGGGCACTCAGAGCTAACGCAGATGGTGGCGGTCTTGCATGACAGCATAGAAGATAGCGACGGTTCGCTCACGTTTACTGACCTGAGGAATGACGGTTTTACGGATGAAGTTATTGTTCCGCTTGAACTGCTCACCAAAGAGAAAGGTATGGACTACGATTTGTACATTCAGCGCCTGGTCGTAAACGAGCGGTCCCGTGCAGTAAAGCGGGCAGATCTGTTCGACAACATGGATCTTACTGGCCTTGAGAACCCTTCACTAAAGCGAATTTTAACGATAGAAAAGTACGGTCGGGCACTTGTATACATTGCTCGGTTTACGCAGCCAAGAGTGTAGTTGCATAAAAAATTACATGGCGGTAGTATGTAATGCGATGCATATTCTTTCAGCTGACCAATTTACGAAAAAACAGCTCGAAGAACTCTTTGCTTTGACTGACTCTATTAGAGCCCAGTTCCAGAATGACAAATTAACACTACTACAGCGACATGCTGGTAAGATTTTAATCACCCTCTTTTATGAGCCGTCTACACGAACACGGCTTTCGTTTGCTGCCGCCGCAGCACATATGGGGATGAATGTAATAAGTACCGAAAACGCTCGAGAATTTTCTTCAGCGGCTAAAGGCGAAACTATTGAAGACACTGCACGTGTGCTGGCAGAGTATTATCCGGATGTAATCGTTATCCGTCATCACGAAACCGGAGAAGTGGCACGGGCAGCCGCAGTATCATCAGTGCCTATTATTAATGCCGGTGATGGCAAGGGCGAACATCCGACTCAGTCGCTGCTTGATGCCTACACAATTTGGGATCATCACAAGAAACTTTCAAATTTACGAATTGTCATAGGTGGTGACTTACTGCATGGTCGTACAGCTCGGTCGCTTTGTAAAGTACTGGCATGTTTTTCGGGTAATCACATCGTATTCAACACTATTCCTGAGCTTCAGATGGCAGATGATATTAAAGAATATCTTACCGAGCATAGTGTTACGTTTGAAGAACAGTCTGACATGAAGCTGGCATTTGCAGGAGCTGACGTAGTTTATTGGACACGTCTTCAGAAGGAACGATTGCCAGAAGGTGTTAATATTACTCAGACGTTTTCTATTAACAATAAGGCTATGAGATACCTTCCCGAATCGGCAATTGTACTTCATCCGTTACCTCGAGTAGATGAGATTGATGTCGAAGTAGACAAAGACCCCAGGGCAAAATACTTTGAACAGGCAGGCAATGGGATGTTTGTTCGCATGGCGCTGCTCGATCAGATACTTGGTGAATAGTACTCGACATTTAGGGTTTAAGCATAAATAGTATATTTATAACGAATATCGTATACTTAGGTTAGTTTTAAGGATCTTTCAAGAGAAAAAAGCAGAGTATTACCTTATGGGTGAGAAAAACAGTACGGAACCAGATAGGTTGGATGAGATTAGTACCTCAGAACATTCTGAGGTGCCAACTTTAGAATCACCTGAATTAGTTGTTGAAGAGGATGCCCCAATAGATACTAGAGTTGATTTACCTCAAGACGAAGCAGTGGCATCTGAGTTAGATACCATTCCAGTCTCAGAAGATCAGTCAGAGGTATTAGAAATACCTACAGAAGTATCCACCAACGTCCCAGATTCTAATGAGCCAGTAGAGACTGTTTCTACAAAGAAGCCATCGGTTACCGGTAGCACGCACAGTAAAAAGCGGTCATCGGGTGCAAAAAAAGTTCAGGCTATAAAACCACAAAAACCGATTGTAAAAATACTCACCCTTAGCTTCGGTACTGCTGCCATTCTTGCAATCGTAATTAGTGGCTTGCTGGGACAGTTTTACAAGAACAAAACCTTACCAAATGTTATGGTT
>JAGOUG010000051.1 GCA_018061375.1 Candidatus Saccharimonadota bacterium | reverse complement strand
AGTTGCAATAACGTTTGAATCAAGATATATATTTGCATCTGAACCTAAAAACATTCTGCGTTCTTTGTAGATCTGTGCGTATGGTTCACCAAAAGAATCTTCTAGTAATTCAAGCATTGTATACGCACCTACCATACCTTCCGGAACGGTGACAGACTTGACCGTTCTTGTACTGTCGGTTTCATCTGAGTGTGGATTACTCTTGAATATCAGTGTTGTTTTTACTGGTGAGTCGGCTTCATCTAGATCTTTTTCTTCTCGAAGGCAAATACACTCTGTAACGTATGAAGGGTGTGTATTTTCTGGCAAAAAGTAGTAATCAGTTTGAGATACTCGGCGTATAAGTGCAGCCTCGCTATGAATTTTTGGTAGTACATCGCTAAGTGTGCCAGCTGAGAATTTTTGCTGTGTTGCTTTAGATCGTGCAACCTCCTCAGTTGTGACTTCTCGAGTTTGATCGTATTTTGCTACAATATCAGTAAATTGTCTTTCAAGATCAGAAGTAGGTACTAATTCGCTCATGCTCCCAGTATTTACGTAAACGCTCTATGCGTCAATACGTAAATCTCTGAGTTCGTCGGGGAGAAATCCTTTTGGATGTTTGAATCCAGACTCCCATTTGGTGTCTTTTTGGTAGCCGAGCTCCTTCATGAGTGAGGTCGGTGCGTTCCGTAGATGGAGTGGTACTTGCGCAGAAGGGAACTCTTTTGCGGCAGTCATAGCCTTCGTCATTGCATCGGCAACTGTTCGAGACTTTTCACTTTTTGCGAGTGCCATCGCACAGTGAAACAGACTGTACTGGCCTTCGGGCAGTCCAATCCGTTCAATCGCCTGAAATGTTGCGGTGGCAAGCGAGAGTGCGCCGTTACCAGCAAGGCCGATATCTTCAGACGCAAATATTACCATTCTGCGAGCAATAAATTTAGGGTCTTCGCCAGCATCAATCATTCTGGCAAGATAATACAATGTGGCGTTCACGTCAGAACCACGCATAGATTTTATGAAGGCGCTTATAAGATTAAAGTGATATTCACCACCCTTGTCATAGCCCGGTAGCCTTTTTTGGGCTGCAGTGTTGACAGTCTCTGGTGTGACTTTATCCTCAAGTTGCAGGGCAAGCTCTAGATTAGAAAGCGCAACACGGGCGTCGCCACCACTCATCTCTGCTAAAAGGTCGATCGCTTTTGGCGTAATACGTTTGCCGGCTTTTTCTAGCTTTAGCGCTCGTTTAATAATTGCTACCATGTCTGCTTTACTGTGTGGCTGGAGTATAACAACTCTTGAACGAGAAAGCAGTGGCGTAATAACCTCAAAACTAGGGTTTTCCGTGGTTGCACCAATAAGTGTAATGAGGCCGGACTCTACGTGAGGTAAAAAGCCATCTTGCTGAGCCTTGTTAAAACGGTGAATCTCATCAACAAATAAGAGCGTGCGTTGATCAATGCGCCAGTTAAGCGCGGCGCGTTCAATTACTTTAGTGATATCGGCTTTTTTCGCGGTTACGGCTGAAAGTTCAATAAAGTCTGTATCAAGTTCGCTGGCAATAATCCGTGCCAGTGTAGTTTTGCCAGATCCAGGCGGACCCCAAAATATGAGAGATGTTGGCTGCTTCTTTTTTATAATTTCGCGAATAATTTCACCATCTTTCGTAAGATGATGTTGACCAATGAAATCATCAAGATTTTTTGGTCTCATTCGTTCAGCGAGCGGCTTGTCCATACAGTGATTATACGCTGTTTAGACTTCAATTTTTGACATAACTGTCGTAATTACTTGCTGAGTTATGTCGTCTAATCTGCTTGTAGACGCAGTGGGTTGGTCGCTGTGATCTAACGCGCCCTCTTCTAATAGGCACCCGTAAATTACTGGTAGCGGATTCCCGAAGCCGTGTGCTTTCGCAGAGATTGGGATTACGCCACCACGTTGGTAGCGCTGAGCTTCTGAATTCTTACCAGATTTAAGTTGTAGCCGAGCATTCGGTGCATCAAACACGGCTTCGTCACCAATTAAAAGGCCACTGTCCCAGTTTGGGTTACGATCATCAGCAATAAGCATTCGTGATTCTTCGCGGCTGAGTGCGAGTCTTCCGTCCCAGCCAGTAACGCTACGATGCAGTGCCCGCTTGCCAAGTAACACAGGAACAAGTTCTACGAGCGTACTACGAACTTTTTCTACTTGGGTTGAATCGTCAGAAAGAATTTCACGCAGTGATTCCAGATAGAGTTCGTAATTTTCACTGATTTGCGTACCATCTGTCGCAGCTTCCCAGTGGGGTAATTCAAGCAACCGTAGCTGTGCCTGAATAGAATATGGAACACCACGTTGGTGACTCGTTTCGTGCCCACTTTTTTGTAGAAAATCTACCTGATCTATAGTATCTTCAAGTAGCTCCTTAGCTCTACCGAAGTGGTATGCACGTTGATCTAATCCATCTGCGAACCCTAGGTCTATGCACATCTCAGCGGCGATGAGTATTCGGGGAGCTTCTGAAGAAGATTCGAGCACCTCAAGTGAACCCTTTAGTGATTTGGCTGAAGGGCGATCATTGCCACTTTGCCTATATCGTTCAATATGGCTGGTCGCCTGGGGTCGGTGTGCTCTCATATAACATGATTATACAACAAAAATATGCAAATGTAAAATATTTGCCTGACTTGTATAATAGTCGTCAAGAAATAGATGGGCTACATCTGGTATTTCTGTAGTGTATATGCTATAATTTTGGATAACGTATTACTAATGCGCTCCGTTCATAAAAAGGTGCGCATTTATTATTTAAAGGAACCATATGTCTCAAGATCCAAGTAAAATTAGAAACATCGCTATAATTGCGCACGTTGACCACGGTAAGACTACGCTAGTTGATGGTCTATTAAAGCAATCTCAAACTTTCCGTGATAACCAGGCTGAAATGAGCCAAGATTTAATTATGGACAGCGGCGATCAAGAGCGTGAGCGTGGTATTACTATCACAGCTAAAATTACTGCCGTTCAGCACAATGACTACCGCATTAATATTATTGATACACCGGGACACGCTGACTTTTCTGGTGAGGTAGAACGAACACTTAATATGGCCGACGGCTGTATTTTAATTGTTGATGCCCAAGAAGGCCCAATGCCACAAACTAAGTTCGTACTAACAAAAGCACTTGCTAATGAGCTCAAGCCAATTGTTGTTATTAACAAAATTGATAAGCCCGGATCACGTCTACAAGAGGTAGAAGACGAACTTGCAGACTTGTTCCTAGAGCTTGCTGTACACGAAGATCAGCTTCATTACCCAATTTATTATGCAATCGGACGTGAAGGTAAAGCCTGGAAGGATCTTCCTGCTGATGCATCTGCAGACGCAGACCTAGAGGTAGTTTTTGATGCTATTATTAATGAAGTTCCGGCACCAAAAGTAGAGTTTGAAAAGCCCTTTCAGATGCTCGTAACGGCACTTGCTCATGATAACTTTAAGGGTAAATACGCAATTGGCCGAATTAGCCGCGGTGCAATTAAAACTGGTGACCAAGTGGCTGTTTGTAAAAAAGACGGCACAGTAGTAAAAAGTAAAGCCGAACTCATTTTTATGAGCCGTGGTGTTAGCAAGTTCGAGGTTGAGTCTGGGATTGCTGGCGACATAGTACAAATAACTGGTCTAAAAGATGTTCAAATTGGTGAGACTGTTGCCGACGCAACCAACCCAGAAGCACTACCAGTTTTAGAGGTAGAGGCACCAACACTTCAGGTCTATATCGGCCCAAACACCAGTCCATTTAAGGGCCTAGAGGGTGATTTTAGCACCTCTCGCCAAATTGGTGATCGTTTAGAAAGAGAACTAGAGGTTAATATTGGGCTTCGTGTTGAAGCGCAGGGCATCGGCTACTTGGTTTCTGGACGTGGTGAGCTTCACCTTTCCGTGTTGATCGAAACTATGCGCCGTGAAGGCTATGAGTTTGAAGTTGGACGTCCGCAGGTAGTTACTAAAGAAGAAGATGGTCAAACCATGGAGCCACTGGAAGAACTTATAATAGAAGTGCCTGCCGAGCATGCTGGTGCCGTACAGATGGAGCTTGGTAAACGCAGAGCAGTCCTAAAAGAACAATTCGTAACCTCTCAGGGTGCAACAAAGCTCATTTACGAGCTTCCTACACGTGCACTACTCGGTCTTCGTAACATTCTGATTACCAATACTAAGGGCACGGTAATAATGAATAGCCTAACAATTGGCTACCAAAAAGAAAGCCCTGCGCTGCAACAGCTTCGAAACGGTGTACTGATTTCATTCGAACGCGGCACAGCTACACCTTATTCACTTGAGAATGCGCAAGAACGGGGTACTTGCTACGTTGGCCCTGGTGAAAAAGTTTATGCCGGTCAGGTTATCGGCCTAAACAACCGTGGTGATGACCTAGAAATTAACATCGTCAAAGAGAAGCATCTTACTAACATTCGAAGCTCAAGCTCAGACGGTATTGTTCATCTAACACCCCACATCGTACTCAGCCTAGAAGAATGTCTGGATTTTATAGAAAATGACGAGCTTTTAGAAGTCACCCCACTCAACCTCCGTCTCCGTAAGCGTGAGCTTGACCCTAACAAGCGTAAACGCCTTAAAAACTCGTAGTAGTATTGACTTTATTACGTAATAGTGCTATAGTACGAATATGCCTCAACGTGAGGCTACGGGGAATGTTACCTCGCACTTTCATAAGGGTGGATACTGTTGGCAACACAATTGCAGCGAATCAAGGCACTTTACGCGGAAGGGGTGATCAACAAGTCAGAATATGACGGTTTGGTCACCCGCGAGCGTCGAGTCCGTGGTGGACTCAACTTGGTCAGGACCAAGCTCGGAGAGAACTTCGATGATTTCCGAGCTCGCGCTTACGACGTGGCGAAGTGCCGCGGTAAGCAGCACTGGTGGGATACGTACTCGTACGAACTCCCATACCGACCAGTCGGCGCTGTCTTCACTGAGAGCGAGCGCTGCGAACGCTGCCACAAGATCCGCATCACGCTGATCAACGCCCTCGGAAGGACGGATCGTCACAAGTACATCGATCCGCCTGGGTTCAAGCTCGAAGGAGTGCGAACCACCAAGGGCGACTGGAAGGAGCTGCTGCGCTACTTCGAACTCGGACTTCAGCTCGATGCACTCGAAGAAGAGGGCGAATCGGCACCGATCGTTCATATGAGCGACCGACGCACCGCCTGAGCGCAACGACGCGTGGCTACTGACATCGATGATCAGAGCCACAAATCCTACAGGTAACATTCCTCAAATACATAACCTCAAGCATGAGGTTATTTTTGATTGTATAATTATTAATCTACAATTCAAGCGGTGGCTTGCCACGTGACAGTATTTGTTGATACTGTAGAAGCAATGAGTCAATCAAAAAAGCAATCTGTAATTCAACTTAAAAAACTAACTAAAGAGTTCGGTAATTTTCGGGCTGTAGAGAGCGTAACTCTTACTGTAGAGAAAGGCACGATCTTCGGGTTTCTTGGCCCAAATGGTGCCGGTAAGACCACGACAATTAGTATGATGATGGGGCTACTCGGTACTACCGAGGGCGAAATTAAACTCTTTGGCAGAGATAACGCTCAGTTTGATACTCAAAATCGAGCGGACATTGGGTATTTGGCTGGCGATATGGCACTAGACGGGGGTCTGACAGGTTGGCAAGAGCTTGAATATTTTGCCCGTATCCGTGGAGATTTTGACAAAGAGTACATTGCCGAGCTTGCTGAGCGACTACAATGCGATCTGACACGAAAGATAAAAAAGCTTTCACGCGGCAATCGGCAAAAGGTCGGCTTAATTGCAGCCTTAATGCACAAGCCACAACTTCTTATTTTAGATGAGCCTACCAGCGGGCTTGATCCGCTTGTTCAGGCAGAATTCAACGAGATTATACACGAACACAAAAAGGCTGGCCGCACAGCATTCATATCTTCTCATGTACTAAGTGAGGTGCAGCAAATTTGTGACCAAGTTGCATTCATAAAAGAAGGCAAACTAATTATTAATACTCCATTAAAAGATCTTTTTAAGTCTGCGCCAAAACAGATTGAAGTTACACCTAACGGAAAACTTGTAGTAGATTTTGCAAATCTGACAGGCGCACTTCGGGTTTCAGAGTCTGCTGGGGTAGTTCGGTTTACGTATAGCGGTAATATTGGTCAGCTTATGAAGTTTCTTTCTACTCAACCCATGAAGGACCTCACCATCACTGACGCTGATTTAGAGACGGTCTTCATGAATT
>JAGOUG010000050.1 GCA_018061375.1 Candidatus Saccharimonadota bacterium | reverse complement strand
GCAAGCGTGTTTGCGGCACGCGCTCTAGAAATCTCTATGTCCTCGGCAAAAGACACATCCATCATCCTCTCGAAGCAACCCCACGCAGAGTCACTTCTCGAACTCACTGGTATGTGCCACGGCAACCAGGCTTTTCACAGTCTGTGTTACCATTTTTGACATCACGCCAGTGGAGATATCGGGGCTTCCCGCAGCTTGAGCAACGAGTGCTTTTGCCGTTTTGGGTTGCATTCCTTGCTTGGTTTTCGGTATTGCCTGGCTTTGCCAAGTGGATACTTCCTACTCGCTGGATGGATAGATGGTAGAGCCGAGCGGCCTTAGCACGAGGATCGCTCGTGTAAGGGTACGCTCAGCTCAGTGGGCATAACGGGAATCGAACCCGTGCACACAACCTGGCAGGTTGTTACTCTTCCACTGAGTTATACACCCCACAGGACCCTGCCGTACATCACGAAAGTAAGCATCGTACCGGCGATGAAGCGGCAGCACGAACCTCTCCCCCCTTTGTGGTGATACGGCAGGATCCGACCTTAACGAATATTCGGATTGTAAAATTCGAGTACTCGTATAAATGTGTCTATTAGCATTCGGACAACAAAGTAAAAAGATTAAAGATTCCTGCCTGCTCAGGAATGACAAAGTAGTCTGCTTATTTTGTTGTCCGATTGTCGCGTCTGTCAAAGTGCTCTTGTGCTACTCATATAGAGCGCAACAGGCCTGAACATCATACAAGATTTAACCGTTCAGGTCAATAGTTAATTGGATGTTGACAGACAATGTACAACCATGAATTTTTTTCATCCGCCGGCTGGCGGATCTATGTCTCCTACTTTATAGTTTCTCGCTTTTCGAAAAGCGAGACAAAACAGCAACTAGTGTGTAAAAAGCTCGATACTCCAGAACTTCTCATCTCTCTGTAGCCTGCGGGACTCATCCGCCATCTGGCGGACTCAGCCACGTCCTCGGCAGCAGGGGGATGAGCAGTACTTCCGTTTCGGGTTTTTACGTAGTTGCGGGAGGAAGTTGACTATTGATGATTGGATCCGCCCAGGCGGATCATGGCTTGAGGATGCACACACCATATTCTAACTATAATCTACTACCTACTAGGCCCCTAGTAGGTCTTGTTCGAACTGTTTGATACCGGCGAGGGTTGGTTCGTAGTGCGAGGTATCCGGGAGGTCGTAGTTCTTTACTTTGTGCCAGACGGCTTGAATTAGTTTTGCGAGCCTGTCGATTTCTTCCTGAGTCGGAGTATATGAGAGTGTTAACCCTTTTGCGTAACTACTTTCTACATACACCATTTGCCCTTCAATATTTTTGTATTTACTGAGTTCAGGGTCTACCTGCGCGAGTAGTGCGTAGAATGTCAGCTGTAGCGTATGCTTCCAGACTTTGACCTCTTTGGTTTTGTCTTTTGTGGTAAAACTTGAGAGCCCACTACCTGTTTTATAATCTACTATTCGTATAGAGTCGGCATCTAAATAGTCGATTCTATCGAGCTTACCGCCAACTAGCGCATCGCCAACAACAAGTCGGGAGAGAGACTGCTCGGGGATACTCCCTTTTTGCAGAGTGTAGCCAAGATCAGTAAATAGTTTGTCGAGAATTTTTTCACCGTATACAGTTTGCTTTGTAAGTTGGTCTGCGGGTAAGTGTTCTTTCTGTAAGGTATGACGGTACTCTTCTTTTATGGTATCTAGGCTGAATGCGCCAAGGTTTACTTGTTTCTGGGCAAGTTCAAGTGCGGAGTGTATTGCGGTACCATGGCTCATGAAGTCTGATTTTACAGATGGTAACCGTAGAAGGCTTCGTTCTAAAAATGTGCCTGGGCCGCCTTCAGTCACATCGAGGAATCCGATCAAGTTTGTTGCGTTAATAGAAAAACGCTCAAGAATATCACCTAAAATCTCTTTTTCAGTTGTTGCATTCAGGCGTGGCCAGGCAAGCGCGGTTTCTAAAATTGCTACCGTTTGATCTTCTGTCGGCTCATTCATTTCAATCGGCGCAAATGCACGAATAAGTGAGGTTGGCAGTACATCTTCGCCTGCTCCAGTTTTACGGTAGCTCGCAAATACGATTGTATGCTTTGCTCGCGTAGCTGCTACGTACATAAGTCGAACGTATTCATCTTCGGTTTCTAGTGGAGGTTGGAGAGGTAAATTAGCGGGCACGCCTTCTCTGCCGCCAGATGGTTGCCAATCTTTTTCTACTGCATCAATAATATAGACACAATCAAATTCGAGTCCTTTTGCCTTATGAACAGAAAGTAGCTCAACTGCTGACCCACCGCTAATCAATGCCGAGTTGTCTGAAATTGTTTTGTGGTTGGCAGTCTCGGTATCTATAAATAAGAGAAAGTCTTTTAAGACGGCGGTTGATGCTGGCGTAAACTCATTAACCAGTTCTCTCAGTAGCCGTATTGCTGAAAGTGTTTGAATATAGGTAGATGAAAGCCGTTGATCTTCAACGTAATAGTGCCGAAGATAGCTTTGCGATGAATCTTCCCTGATGCCGATTATATGTTCGATAATAAGTGAAAGCGGTTGGTAACTAGCTTCGGTAGTGAGCCAATTGAGCCATTCACCAAATTCGGTTGTTTCTGGTGTACTTAAAATACTAGCAAGCCACTGTGGGCTATAACGGTTTTCTTCTGCAAGCTTCCATAAGATTTCATTTTCTAGACAGAACATTGGGTGTCGAAGCAGTTGGCAAAGCACTGCGTTTGCGGTTTCTTGATCGCCTGTGAGTAATGCTTGTACAACTCTACATACATTAATTACTTGCAGTACTGCTTCGTGCTCAAGTATGTTTTGCTGTCGTTCATAGCGAATAGGTACATTCAGGTTATGTAACTGTGCGGCTAGGGGTTCAAGACTTTTATGGCTTCGTGCTAGTACTGTTATTGTTTGGTTTGGGTGTGAATCCCATCGCTTCTTAATGTCATATGCCAGCATGTATTGTTCGTGTTCTTGATTGAGGTATTGCTGGTGTAGAATCTCACCATTTGGTAAATCGTGCGTCTTCGCTACTAGCTTTTTTGTAAGCCCTGGAATCCGGTTGACTAACCTATCCTGGCTGTTTGTAATGATTGATTCTGAAGCCTCAAGCACCTCGTTGGTTGATCGGTAGTTATCAGTCAGAACAATTGTTTTAACTACCTCTGAGCCATACGTTCGTTCGAAGTGGAGCATATTGTTGAGCTCTGCGCCGTTAAATCCATATATAGATTGGTCGTCATCACCAACTGCCATAATGTTTGGCTTTCCTTCGGCACTATGATGATCTGCAACCAAGTGAGCAAGCCTGAGCTGCGCAGTGTTACTGTCTTGAAATTCGTCTATCAACACATAATTGAAGCGTTCTTGAATTTCTGCCCGCAGATCACTGTGTGATTCCATTTGTACAATTACTTCCAGTAGCATATCAGAGTAGTCATAGTAGCCACGTTTATGTAGTTGATCTCTATACTGTTCATAAATATCAGCAAGTTCGAGCCACTGTTTGTTACGACGACGCTGTACGTGGAGACCCTTAACGCCATCTTCAGTTGTAATCCAATCCTTCTTCCAATTGCTTGTATTGGTTGCCTTGCCCGAAGGCTCATCTTGGGCAACTGCAAAGGCAAGGCTTTCTTGTATTTTTGTAGCGAGCGATATCAGCGGTGTCGTCAGTGCATCTGTTGGTTGTTCTGGCAGGGCTGAAATCGCCTCTACAAGTTCGGGTAGTTTTTTATGACTCACCGATGGCGTAAGTGCCTCTACGAGTTGTGGTTCAATCTCGTCTATATAGGCTAGGTTCGCGTGTAATAAGGCACGGAGTTTATCTGGTGTAAGTCCAGCTTCTTTTGCTCGGGCAATCGCCTTTTGGGCCTTGCCGAGCATTGTGTAGGTTCCGTAAAATTTTGTGGCATAGGGGTTGTCTAGTGGCAGTGATGAAATTATCGATTCTAAAATTGAAAGTTCTACTGCCTCTGGTGCACTCTTGAGATTCGCACCGTTCCAAAAATACTGACTGTAGTTATTCATTATTTCTGAGGCAAAGCCGTGAAACGTTTTTACATGAACGTTGCGCGCTTCGCCATCTGTCAGTACTTGTAGGCGCTCACGCATGTTTGTCGCTGCCTTGTTGGTAAACGTTAGGCATAGAATATTACGTGCGTCGGTATCTGTAGTACGAAGAATATTTGCAACACGCATACTCAGAAGCTGCGTTTTACCAGTACCGGCCCCGGCTATAACAAGTACGGGCCCATCAATGGCATCAACCGCTTCTTTTTGTTTGGCGTTCAGTTTTTCATACTCTTCTTCAAACTTCATGTATACAGTGTACCGTACCCACTGGTGGATATGTAGAAGTAGGCACCATTGAACCTAGCGCCAGTATTATGTACAGAATGTTCTTTAAGTGCTATCTATTGTTCTGGTGAATCAATTGAACGTAGAATCGCTTCGGTCAGCTCTTGCCATATACCAAGAGCTTCACCAGCTTTGTAGCAGTTACTGCGTAGTTCTTCACCATATTCGTCTGGGTATTCGCTTTCGTGTGTCTGAGTTCTTCGGGTGTACCAAAATATTGCAGAAAGATACTCCGGCCAACTTTCTTCAGAAGTATAGCTATCACCAAGCGTTTGAACGATTGCAGCGTGGGCTCGAGAATATCGTAACCGTCGCTCCGTATCTGCTTGGGTATAGTAATCATCTCTTACTAGCTGCCGTAATTCACCATCTTGTATCTCAGCAACTGTATCGGGAAGTGGCGCACTACCAAAGTTTGCCTCAAGATAGTCGAGTAGTACCATCTGCTGCTCAGTTGAAAGCCACGGTGTTCGAATAATCTGGTTTCGTTTTATTCGTAACTCAAATCTATGATCTTCTTCTGGAGAAGTAGGCGCTAGACCGATCTCTTCATCGAATGCTTTTTGAAAAGGTATGCGTTCTTCTGAAAGAATCCAGTGGGTTGATAGCACACCATACAATAACTCAAGATTCTGAAGCTGAAGATTGAGGGACTTCAGATTCTTCTGGCAGTTTGTTCTTTTTATGACGTGCCCCACTATTTGCTCTACGTCGTAGTCTCCTTCATTCTGCCAAGTGTCAAGCTCAATAAGACTTGTCTCTAAGCCAATGCGAGCTGCCTCGGTAGTACGGTAGAGTGTATACCAGTTTGCGGGTGTTCCGTCGTCGCTTAGTGGAACGTCTATGTCTAATTCTTGAAACAAGGCTAGTAGCGTAGGTGTGTGCGGCTCGAGGACTTTGTCCCTGGCCTCCATCTCTACGTCGTTAACGGGTATATTATTTTCTGGTTGGGTCATGGTATTACACTATCCTTTCAATATTCAGCAGTTCTTCAAGTATCGTTTCTACCGTCATAGACTCAAAATTAGCAGCTGCACCGGCATCTAAAAATTGTTGGCAGAGTGGTTCCATTGCACCACGCGGCGCATTCAGGGCGCGCATGACCGCAATTTTACGTGCTAACCTCGTAAATGAATCACCGCCAGAGTGGTATTCAAATACAACATCGATGTGTTTTACGAGTATCTGTGCTATTTGAGCGCCAACAGCAACACTATGAGCAGCCTCCTCAAGATTAGCGTGAAGTGAGCCATACATTACAACCTCAAACGTAAATTCTGGATCTTCATGAGGACGCGGTATATAGCCAGTCTCCTCAGTAAGTACATCGAGTAATGCTACTTTGTCGTCGTCTGTCAGTAAGTGACTTGCGTGTATGTGAACATGGCAGTCATGTGGGCTGGGCCCTTGGTTCTCTACCGCGTTAATGAGTCCTCTCGTGAGACTTTGTAACTCAAATGTACGACGGAATTCGCGAAGTTCTCTACGCATTTCTGTCCTGGCTATGGTGTGGTGCGTATTAATCCGAGGGTCAGTAATCGTATCTCGTGCAATTAGGTGCTCGTTTGCGTCGTAGACACTATACGCTGCATCGAGTACTTCTTGCTGGTGACGGAGCGCGTCATCCATGGTTTGCCAAGGTGTTATTCCAAGCTCATAGCCTTTTGCTCGTAATCGTTCTATCACTCGTGACTGAGTTGGTAGTTGTAGGGCATCTGGCCTGACTGGTTCGGCGTTTGGATCGTACCATAGTCCGATTTCCCAGTTATCTATTTCGTCTGCATCGCCTAAGTAATAAGGGCCAAGGCTTGTATTTGGCAATCTGCCATACAAGGTCGAAAAAGGTGATTCCCAAAGTGAGCTATCACTCATTAAATGATTACCGAATGTAATAATTGTCTGTCCGTGTATAGTTCTGTG
>JAGOUG010000049.1 GCA_018061375.1 Candidatus Saccharimonadota bacterium | reverse complement strand
CCCTAGCCATACTAAAATGCTCACCGTTTGGTGGGCTTTTTAATATCTCGAGGTTAGGATCCGAACATCATAAAGTGAGCATCGTAATCGGGGGTTCGGTGAAGCGAGGACGGGCGCAGGAATTAATTCCGAGCACGCCGCAGCGGAAAAGGACGAAGTCCGCTATCCCTCCACCCCAGCCGAATTGGAGTATAATGTACATTATGGAACAATGGATTACTGGATTTATTATAGGACTCTGTGTAGGGGTTGGGTCAATGGCTGCCTACAAATCAAAAAAATAGATTGAGGATCATTAAAGTAATAGACCTGTATGCTCAGCCAAAATATATACCTAAATTACCCAACTACTTTTTAAGCCCAACCCTACCAGCAACTCGTCGAATTGGAATCATGAGTAAACTTGTGATTATGGCAATGCCAGTTAGTAGCGTAGCTAGTCTTGTGTTGGTAATGTTTGCTGGAGCAATACCGGTTGCTGGGGCACCGAGTTCGGCAACAGCTAAGCCAACTGGGTCAGCTACTTCGCCAGTAGCTGGGTTAAGGTCGAGTGGACCATTATCTACAATATTGTAGGTGACTCGAAGGGCAGGTTGACCTTCAAGGCTAGTTTGAGTAATCGTAGCGTTGGGTAGGTTAAAGTATGTTCCGTTTGTTGCATGGTACTTACGAGCTACGACTTGTCCTGGCTTTAGGTTGGTAACAAAGACAATACTTATTTCATTAGATGCTTCAGCACCACTAAAACAAAAGTCTACGAGACCAAGCGGGTAGTCATAGGCAATGTCTTTAACTGACAAGCCAGATTCTTTGACTGCTGTGTGACAAGTGATGGTCGTGCCTTCAGGAGTAGTAAGAGTAATAGTCTTACTACTATTTGGATCAGTCAGGGTGACGGTGGGACTCACAGCTTGGCCTAGGTAGATACCACTAACTCTAGCTACGATTGCACGGGAGCCATCACTATTTAGATCGACGTTGGAGTGTGTATAAAAGTCAAATAAGCTACCAGCTTCATTCTCGTCTGTATTTTCCTGCGTCCAGCTGGCACCTGAATCGTCCGATACATACATCGAGACGTCTTCACCGCCTGTACTTGGTTCATAATCAATACCGAACATTGCTAATTTATTGCCGTCATCAGACATGTCTATTGAAGTCCATAGGTTAAAAGCATTATTTTCTGGTGTTACGTCTGTCCAGGTCGCACCATCATTACTTGAAGTAAACGCGTAATCGGCGTAGTCGTTTTCATTTTCACCTAGATATACTCCAGATACAGCTATAGACCTGCCGTCTGCTGATATAGCAGTATTTGTATAAGAAATAGGTTGTGATGCCGGTGTAGCTATACCGGTCCAATTAGTCCCACCATCGTCTGTGATATATATATTGTCAAATTCGCTACCACTTCCCGCGGTTCCAACGAGTAGTTTTTCACCGTTGTCGGATATAGCTATAGACCATGCTTGATTATAGTTATCTTCAACGATAGCAGTATTTATCCAGTTGTCACCGCCATCCCCAGAGACATATACGTTATCTTCAATAGCTATAGCTAAAGTGTTACCATCTCCAGAAACCACGACTCGTGATTCACCACCCTCCATTAAATTATCTGGTGTAATATCTGACCAACTAGCACCAGCGTCTTGAGACAAGACAATTTTGCCGGGAATGTCTGGTTGATCTCCACCTTGAATTACATTTTGACCTTCCTGGGCGTCTAGGTCATAACCCTCAACGCTCGCAGCGACCATAATTTGGCCATCGTTAGAAACATCGACCGAAGTCCATAAATTAGATACGCCTGCGTCGGCAGCTTCGGCAACATTTTGCCAGGTAGCACCATAGTTGTTGGAAACATAGAGCGGTTGTTGCTGCGATGCGTAGTCGCTGAAATTATACGAACTAGCAATTAAGTTACTGCCACTAGCGGAACTAGCTACTTGATTGTATTGTTCCCCACCAATAAGATCGAGGTCTTGCTTGGTCCAATTGTACTTGTTGTCAAGAGCATAGACTGTTGCAGGGAGAATAGGACGAGTTAGGACTAAAGCTGATGATATGACCATACCAGCTAGTAGATACTTATTATTGTTTGAACTGTTACAGTTACTGGTTACTTTTTGCTTCACTGAAGTCACACCCTCACTTACGTATCGTTAAGCATAAGTGTAACGTTATCAGTAGGAGAGGTCAATGTTCTATTTGAAACCTGCATTGGGAGGTTTTGGTCGTTTGACGTCACGCATTGCTATGACGCACGTTTTACATTTACCACACTCGATCGGTTTTCCGTCAACATACCGGGGTCTCCGGCATGACCACGTAAGGAGCGCTAGCTCAGGTGGTAAAGTTTTATATACCTCATCCTTGGTCAGGTCTTTATGCGGGAATTCTTTGATTCTAGTGGCATTATCTTCTTCATCGAGGTGAAAGGCATTATGCATTGCTTTACCTCGTTTAGCTATTTCAGTAAACCCGATTTTGTAATCAGTTCCAGTTATGCCAATCACAACTTTATTTATAAGTGGATCACGAGATGTCATGTAGCCTGAAAGATAGTTGAATATTTCGGCATCAAACATAAACTTATTACCTAATTGAGGTGTGCGAATGGTTGATTCACTGGTCGTAAACTCTGCCGGAGCGTTTTTGCGCATATAGGCTAAGATTGCCTTAACGGCCGCAGCTTCTGCCTGCCAACGATTTTCTACATTTTGGATGTGAATATGATGAACGTGGATTTCGCCGTATTTTTTGGGACGATTTAATACATGCCATAACGCGGCTGTAGAATCGAGACCACCAGAAAACATTACCAACGTTCGGTTTGTTTTGTTTTGTTCTTTATATAGTTTACTCTGTGTCATCAATCTTTTTCCATACCCCGTGTTGTCTAATATGTGCATTAATAGTATACAGGATACGAGTTAATTCATAGATTGTAGTAGGCAGCTATATTGACTTACTTTTAATTAATTTCAATATTTTCTGTAATTTGTTTAATACATTTATATTTTGTAACATACCCGTATGCTATTGAATAATCTAGAAGATACAAATGTACTCTTTATAACGCTTGATTCGTGCCGTTATGATACTGCTCAGAAAGCAAATATTCCTACCATACAATCACTGGGCAGAATAAAGAAAGCGTACACTCATGCAACATATACGGTTCCAGCCCATACGGCTTTTTTCACCGGACATCTTCCTGCTGTTTTTGATCAGTCACAAAGCAAATACTATTCAGAGTCTGCCGGCCAACTATGGCGCATAAAAACGGGCAAAGGCAGAGATCGAGAAGCTGGAACCGTTTTTAGTCAACAAACCGTCCTAGAAGGTTATCGGCAATTAGGCTTTACAATCTTGGGAGCTGGTGGTGTTACTCAGTTTACTGAAGGTTCACTTTTAAGAAATTTCTTTAAGAAAGAAGAGTTTATGTATTTTGGTAGAAATCTCGATGAAGAACCACTGAAACCAAGAAACGAGCAAGAATTCCCGCTTAACAATTTAGAAACAATCGTTAATCGCATAAATGATAAGGATAAGTGGTTTCTTTTTGTAAACTGTCCAGAAACTCATTACCCCTATGATATTGGAAATGGTTTTAATGATGAACTGAATAAATACTACCCTAAGTTATATAAAATTCTTAATCTTCGAGAGGCTGATGATCCTATAGATATTCCCGTAGAAGTCTACGCAATACTGCACGATATGCAAATTAAAGCCCTAGAATATGTTGACGCCAGAATTAGAAAACTACTTAGTATGCTTCCTAAGAACAAAGATATTCTAGTTATTATTAGCGGCGATCACGGAGAAAATTTTGGAGAAGTATTTAACGGAAGACAACGTTGGGGTCACTTACTTCCTACTAAAGAAGTGCTCGAAGTCCCACTACTGATTAATGTCATTAAGTCGAGAACTTAGTATTATTTTTTAAACCCAGCTTTACCAGCAATTCGTCGAATTGGAATCATGAATAAACTTGTGGTTATAGCAATGCCAGTGAGTATGGTTGCTTGTCTAGTATTGTTAGTGATCGTAGCGCTAGCTGGAGCAATACCAGTATCCGGTGCACCTAGGTCAGCAACAGCTAAGCCAACTGGGTCAGCTACTTCACCAGTAGCTGGGTTAAGGTCGAGTGGTCCATTGTCTTCTATGGTGTAGGT
Source organism: Candidatus Saccharimonadota bacterium (assembly GCA_018061375.1). Lineage (GTDB taxonomy): Bacteria > Patescibacteriota > Saccharimonadia > Saccharimonadales > UBA7683 > JAGOUG01. Next base: position 2,144 of record JAGOUG010000049.1, on the reverse strand, counting down.
GACTTGTAGAGCAGCCTTGCCTTCGTAGGTAGTTGCAGCAATACTTGCGTCTGTGAGGGTTGAATACGATCCGTTAGTTGTATGGTACTTACGAGCTACGACTTGTTCTGGTTTTAGATCAGTTACAAATATAACGCGTATTTCATTAGAAGCTTCAGCTCCACTAAAACAAAAGTCAACGAGACCAAGCGGGTACGTATAAGCAACATCTTTAGCCGACAAGCCTGCTTCTTTAACAGCCGAGTGGCAAGTGATGGTTGTGCCTGCTGGGGTAGTCAGGGTGATGGTTTTACCACCATTTGGATCAGCCAGGATGACGGTAGGGCTCACAGCCTGGCCTAGGTAGATACCGCTATTTTTAGCGATGATTGCCCGTGAGCCGTCGCTAGTGAGATCGATGGTTGAGTAAATATCGTAGAAACTATCCTCTTCAGAATCATTAGGAACTTCTTGCGTCCAAGTCGCACCCTGATTATCTGAGATATACATCAAAGTTTCTTCACCACCGTCATACGCCACGCCCAAAAATGCCAATGTCTTGCCATCGGCTGACATGTCTAGTGTACCCCACAAAGTAAGGTCATCACCCTCTAGGCTGACATCTGACCAGGTCTCGCCGGCTGTATTGGAAATAAATACGTTGTCTTCAACGGTTTCTTGGCTATCACCCCCAAATCCCGCCATGGCAATTGTAGTACCATCGGCTGACATTGCAGTATTAACAAAATTAAAACTACTCGCCCCGTCAGGAGTTATTCCCTCCCAGTTAGCACCACTGTCTTCAGAAATAAACAGCTTATCATACTCACTGCCACTACCACCGGTACCAACCAACAGTGTGTTGCCGTTGTCTGAGATGGAGAGGGACCAGACGTTTTCAAGGCCGCTATCACTTAAACCGGCAGCTGCCCAGCTAGTGCCGGCATCTTCAGTAATCAATAGGCCCTCGCTGTCTTCGCCGCCTATACCCCCAAGCGCAATGGTACTGCCATCGCCCGAGACGACAATTTGTGTTTCACCGCCTTCGTAACCCTCATCTGGTGTAATGTCTGTCCAGGTGGTACCAGCGTCTTCTGACAAGATAATTTTGCCAGGAAGTTCATTGTCTTCACCTTCTACTGCGCTTAGGTCGAAGCCAGCAGCACTTACCGCCACCATGGTTTGGCCATCGTTTGAGACATCGACTGACGTCCACATATTCGATATACCTGAATCAACTGATGGGGCAATATTTTGCCAACTAGCGCCAGAGTCACTGGAGACGTAAAGTGGATACGTCAGAATTGTTTGATCGGGTTCTTCATCCCCCTCACCAACGTCAAAACCAAATGAACTTGCAATCAGGTGGCTACCACTTGCAGAACTGGCGACATTATTAAATCTAATATCTCCTGGCAGACTTAAGTCTTGCTTAGCCCAAGTGTATTTATTATTGAGGGCATAGACTGCAGCTGGCATAATAGGACGAGACAGAACTAAGGCTGATGATATGACCATACCAGCCATAAGATACTTGTTTTTACTTGATATACTGCATCTATTGTTAGCTGTATTCTTCATTAGAATTACCCTCTTATTTACCTATACTTAAGCATAAGTGTATCGTTATAAAAGTGTGAGGTCAATGTTCTAATTAAAACGAGCTTTGGTTGGTTTTGGTCGTTCTACGTCACGCATTTCAATGAGGCAGGTTTTACACTGTCCACATTCTATTGGTTTGCCATCTACGTAACGTGGCCTTCGACACGACCACGTAAGGAGCGCTAATTCTGGCGGCAAAGTCTTGTATATTTCAGCCTTTGTAAGATTTTTATGAGGGAACTCTTTGATTCTTGCACTGTGATCTTCTTCATTAGGGTGAAAAACATTATGCATTGCCTTACCCCGCTTGAATGATTCGTCAATGCCGATCGCAAAGTCAGTACCAGTTGCACCAATGACAACTTTATTTATAAGTGGATCGCGTGAAGTCATGTAACCCGTTATATAGTTAAAGACTTCCACATCATACAAAAACCTTTTACCTAATTGGGGCGCACGAATGGTTGAATCGCTGGTTGTAAATTTTGCTGGTGCATGTTCACGCATGTAAGCTAGGATTGCAGTAACTGCATCTGCTTCTGCACGCCAGCGATTTTCTACAT
>JAGOUG010000048.1 GCA_018061375.1 Candidatus Saccharimonadota bacterium | reverse complement strand
CAACTTGTCCGTTAACTATGAACTCAACAGTCTGTAGCGTATATTTACCTGTAGTTACGTAGGATTTAAGTGTATATGTTTTGCCTGAAACTGGTACAGTATCAATGCTTGCAGTAGGTAGCGGATCACCACAGATATGGACGTCATCTTCCTTGCTGATATCATACCCGTCTGGTGCAGCTCCTGGCGTTTGACTGCCTGGTTTTGTAGGGTCACTTACAACGACTATTTTGATAGTCTCCTTGGCAGCCTCTGGCGTACACGCTGTAGCAAGTTTTTTAGACACTCTGTCCATAACATAGTCTTTTAGTTCTTCTTTCGGTTTTTTATACCAAGAAGGGAAGATGTCAGAACGGCCGCTGACTGACAGCTTCTGTATACCACCTGGCTTTGTGTACCATTCATTACTTTTGTAGCCGTACTGCGGCTTAGAGAGTATGCTAGCGTGAACATCCTTCATGAATGCACCAAAGATAGGTCCGGTTCGGCTATCGGTATAGCCACCCATTGCTTGTCCGTCGCTACGGCCAGCCCATACGCCTACAGCGATTTTTGGTGAATAGCCCATCATCCAGCCATCTTTAGAGTTATCAGTTGTACCAGTCTTTACTGCTATCTTAACGCCCTTTGGGTTGAAGTAACTAAGTCCTCGTCCGAACGTTACGGCGCGAGCGGGGTCGTCACTTAATATTTCGCTCAGTATGTATGAGATCTCTTCACTACGGGCTGGATCATTAAATACGGGTGTTCCAGCGGAGTCCTTCCATTCTTCAACAATCTCACCATCAGGCTTTTCTATCTTAAGAACATAGGTCTCTGGCTTGGCTATGCCCTTGTTTGCGAGTGCAGCATAGGCAGTTGTATGCTGGTCTAACCTGACTGTTCCGGAACCAATCGCGAGGAACGGATCTGAACATTCGTTCGATTGACCACAGCTAATATCTGTTTCACCAGCAACTTTTGTATTGTTAATGACATTTTGCATACCGGCAATATTTGCCGCCTTCATGGCAGGGAGGTTTCTTGATTCTGCTAACGACATTCTGATACTAATGTTGCCACGGAATTTTTTGTCGAAGTTATTTGGGTATATGCCATAAAATGCTTCGCGACTATCTGGAATTACCGAACCCGCACCATAGGTGTTACCTTGGAATAATGTACCGTACACGAATGGCTTAAGGCTTGAACCTGGCTGTAGATCTGAAGTTGCTGCATTATAACTACCAAATTCTGGGTATGTATACCCACGGCTACCGGCCATAGAAAGCACTTGACCCGTAGCGGGCGCAACTGCTACCAGTGCCGCATTATTACCACCAAGTCCACCGCGACGGGATTCTACGCCAGCCATATTTTCTGCAACTGACTTTTCGGCAAGTTGTTGCATATCCCAATCTATAGTTGTAGTTATGCGCCAGCCACCCTTACGAACGTTATCTGCTCCGTATTTACCCTCTAGTTGTGTAATAACCTCGTCAACAAAGTGTGGAGCGAGCTTTGTAGTTGGATCGTTTGTAAGCGGTTTAATTTTTGCAAAAACATCAACAGCCTTCGCGTCTTTAGCTTGCTGCGGTGTAATGTAGCCCTGCTCACGCATATAATCTATTACGGTCTCTTGGCGAGCCAAAGTGGCTTCCTTGTCAAAGTTTGGACTGTTACTGTCGTATAGGCTTGGATACTGTGGTATTGAAGCAATATACGCAGCCTCTTCTATGGAGAGATCTTTCGCTGATTTATCAAAATAACGCTTTGAAGCAGATTCAACTCCGTAAGCAGTACCACCATAACCGATTGAATTGAGGTAATAATTCAAAATTTGGTCTTTTGAATAGGTGCGTTCGAGTTCAATCGAAAGAATGATCTCCTTCACCTTACGGGTGTATCCAGCAATTCCAGATCTAGTGTTATCTTCAAGAATTACATTTCTGGCTAGCTGCTGCGTAATTGTAGAGGCACCTTGTTTGCCACCGCCGCTCGCGTTGTTTACTACTGATCTGATGATGCCCCGGGTGTCAAAACCGCCGTGTTTATAAAAATCTTTGTCTTCGATTGCAACGGTCGCATACTTCATATTGTTGTTAATCTGATCAGGTTGTACGAAGGTTAACTGCTGATCCTTATAGAGTTCGTAGAGCAGTACCTGGTTGGTCCTGTCGTAGAACTTAGTTGTTCTACTCTGCACACGTTTCGTAAGTTCATCTGGACCAATGGCAAGATCTTTTCGGAATACCGCGAAAATACCAAGAATCATAACTATAAATACAGCAATACCGATACCTGCAAGCTTTAAGGCCATCGTCATACCTTCTTTAGAGAACCAATAGGCAAAAAAGCGCTTAGGGTGCATTCGGTAGGTGAGCCGTTTTATGCGTGATTTAGGAAGTGTAGATAAGTACTCCGCTTTTTTACGAGACTTTGAGTCAGCGTTGGTACGCTTTTTTGTAGTGATATTACTATAAACGGAATGGGCGCCCTTACGGTGTTTTGGCCGGCGAACAGAGCCCTGCTTAGAATCTTTCTTCATATCCTTTTATTGTACCTCATGCTTATGTATCAAGTATATCATTTTGAGCACGATAATATCAGATGATATACTAGCAATAGATGAACAGAATACAACTACACTATATGTATCTACCGTATGCTCGCTAGAGCTACAATATACCGTTGTATTACACTTTAATTATATTCATAAGGAACAGACAATGACACTTTCAGAAGAACTTAGATGGCGCGGATTCGTAAACCAAACAACCTTTAAAGACATAACAGCTATTGATGGTGACCCGATTACGTTTTACTGGGGTGTTGATCCGAGTAGCGATTCTATGACGGTTGGTAACTTAGCTGCTGCGATGATGGTACGGCAGTTTATGGTTCATGGCCACAGAGCAATACTACTAGTTGGCGGTGCGACTGGTTTAATCGGTGACCCCGATGGTAAAAAGCAAGAGCGCGATTTAAAAGAACTTGAAGAGATTGACAGGAACGTTGCCGGTCTTACGGCTCAGTACAAAACAGTGTTTGCTGGACAAGACTTTGAAACGGTGAATAATCATGATTGGTTTAAAGACATTAATTATGTCGACTTCCTACGGACAATTGGCAAGCATCTTTCAATGACCCAACTACTTGACCGTGAATTTGTGCAATCACGTATTGGCGAAGGGGCGGCTGGTCTGAGTTATGCTGAATTTAGCTACTCACTTATTCAAGGATACGACTTCCTACATTTATACAGAGAAAAAGGCGCTACGCTGCAGGTCTGTGGCGCAGACCAATGGGGCAATAGCCTTGCTGGTGTTGAAATTATTAGAAAGCTTGATGGCGGTGAAGCACACGTCTACTCAACTCCACTTATTGTGAATAAGTCTACTGGTGTAAAGTTTGGTAAATCTGAAGAAGGTGCAATCTGGCTTGATGAAGCGAAGACGAGTGCCTTTAAGTTCTACCAATTCTGGCTTAACTGTGATGACGAAGGTGTAGCCGATTACCTAAAGGTGTACACGCTTATTCAGCCGCAAGAATATGATGCATTAATGGCAGAATTTAAACAGAACCCTCAAAACCGCGCAGCCCAAAAGTACCTTGCCTACGAAGTTACAAAACTTGTACACGGTGAACAGAAAGCCAATAGTGCAAAAAGCGTCAGCGAAGTATTGTTTGGCAGTAAAGATTTTACTGAACTTTCAGAGGCCGATGTGCAAGAACTTGCAAAAGAACTACCGGTTGTTTCTGCAAGCTCTATTACCGAAGCACTTGTCGGTGCGGAACTTGCGGCTTCAAATTCTGAAGCCAATAGATTCATAAGCTCAGGTGCAGTTTCAGTTAACGGTGAAAAAGTAGATTCTGAAACTGAACTATCTTCACTAAATAGCGTGTACGATTACAAGCTCCTCAAGCGCGGCAAAAACTCATTCGCACTGATTAAGTAAGATAAATTTATAACGTAATGACTAGCGTTTGCTGTCCGGCTTCTTCGTCATTCTCTGGATCTCTTCGTTCACCAAACATTGCTCCAGTACCAACAAATGTCGCAAAGAACGAAACTGCTCCTAGTCCTACGAGAAGTCTATCTAATTCAGCGTCGCCTTTCAGAATGTCTTCTACATAGCTATCTATATCAAGATCTTCAACAACTCTACTTGGTGGTAAAACAAATGTTTGTTCAGTGTTTGCACCGACTGCTTGTTCTATACCAAAGTCACCGGCAGTATGCTGAATAGTTTCGGTTAATGTGTATGGAATATCTTGTCGTACCTCTTGGCAGTCTGATGGAAATTCATTAAATTTTGTCTCTTCCATGCTGAGTACGCCTACACAGGTACTGATTGCTTCAATTCTGTCGGCTCGAATTTCTTCGGCAGAAAGCGAATTTGCTTCAGCCGTCTTTGCAAGTCCGAATGTCAAAACGCTAGCAAGGCCTGCTCCAAATAACGCTCCCTTAGTTGAATATTTCATTTCCGTACGATATCACTAAATAGATGGGTTGTACAGAAGTTCTAACCTCTGCCATTAACTTCAATGGCGTGTTTCTGGTCTTGATAGTTGATGAGATCGTTAATTTCTTCCGCGAGTGTATAGTCTTTGTCTGTGAGTCCACCCTTGCTATGAGTTGTGGTTGAGACTATGAGCTCATTGTAGTTTCGGATGCCTATATCTGGGTGGTGATTTAGCGATTCGGCGATATCTGCAACAGAATTTAGTAATGCAAGAGTTCGCATAAAGTCTGGGCACTTCAGTTCTAATACTAATGTCTCATCACGTTTGGTCCATCCTTGAGGTGTTCTATGCATACGTTTAGTATAACCCAGTACTCCGACAGTCGTCATTCCTAACTACGCTGGAATGACAGAGAATTTTTTCGGTATTAAAAGCCCCGATTGCTCGGGGCGGTACCTAGGAGAGCGGACTGGTATTGTCGACGCTGCTTTACTGAGTTGGACTCAGCCTAGGTGCTTCTGTGGGGGTGATCAGGCTGCGGCCTTGCGCTCCTCGTTGTGACGAAGCGCCACGATCGCGTGAGCGATCATGTAGCTGAACAGCTCATCGAACTCCGACTCCAGGCCGGAGATGGTGACGATGGCGTCCTCGACGATCACACCGCCCGGCCAGGGGGGCTCGCCTTCGAGGGACTTGCCCTGATCGACGACCTCACGGCTGCTGATGCGCTCACGTGCCACCATGGTGCGCTTGCCCTCTGCGATGGCCTTGTAGTCCATCTCCCAGGTGCTGACATCTCCGAGCGAACGCTCAGCGATCGGCACCACGTTGGTGTGAGGGTTGGCCGGCGGGGTCCACCCCACGGTGATGTGGAGGTGGCCATGCCGAACCATGTGGCTCTTCATCATGTTGGTGATGGTGGGCATCACCAGGTTGATGGCCTGTTGGGCCAATTCGGGTGAGAAAGCGGTCTCGCTCTGCACTGATTCTTCTCCAAAGGTTCGCTGGACTAGTCCAGATGTACTCTAGAATAGAGCCATATTAAAATTATAGCACAAATACGTATAAATTACAATACTCTATAATCTGAGGTATGGACCTGCGTTCCTCGGTTGAAACCATTAAGGGTGTTGGTGTTGAAACAGCTAAAAAGCTGGAGAAGCTTGGTGTTGCAACTATTTACGACCTACTTACTAATTGGCCACGCCGGTACGATGATTATTCGCAGGTGTTACCGATTATAGACATTAAGCCCGGCGCCGTTACCGTTAAGGCCCAAGTTGAGTCCATTACCACAAAGCGTGTGCGCCGCGGCATGCACATTACGGAAGCGGTTATCAGAGACGCCAGTTCGGCAATTAGGGTTGTTTGGTTTAATCAACCGTATAGAGAGAAATCACTGAAAGCGAACCAACAGTACTACTTTTCTGGGCTGTATGATTTTAGTTTTAACAGATATACATTACAGAATCCGACTGTTGAAGAACTTAAAGAATTTACCACTAATACCGCACGCATTGTACCGATTTATCAGCAAACAAAGGGGTTGGATTCCAGGGACATTCGTAGGGCACTCGGAGAGGTAGTTGGTTTGTTTCAGAAGCTACCGGAGACATTGTCACATGACATTGTTGAAGAGCACGATCTTATTACATTTGCAGAAGCGGCTCGCCAGCTCCATTGGCCAGATAGCCAGGAGGCATTAGTTGTTGCTCGGCACAGAATTGGTTTTGAAGAAGTTTTTGCCTATGTACTTGCTGGCCAAATGAATAAACAAAGAGCCGAGCACGAAATTGCTCTAAAAATTGAGTTTGATGAAGCGTTTGCAAAACAGTACACAAAAGCACTGCCATTTGAACTCACGCCAGCTCAGAAGAAATCAGCCTGGGAGATTCTACAAGATGTTAATAAAGAACACCCCATGAATAGACTACTCGAAGGAGATGTTGGCTCAGGTAAAACAGTTGTAGCGGCCTTTGCGGCCTATATTGCGGCAAAACAGGGC
>JAGOUG010000047.1 GCA_018061375.1 Candidatus Saccharimonadota bacterium | reverse complement strand
CGCTGTACGCTACAGCGATCTCGCCTTCTAGCTCTGGCATTGAACCTGCGAAAGCGCCATCGAAAGCTCGCTTCATAAGAGTCTTCTTGGCTACGAAGTAACCAACACCCTTAGAACGCAAGTCTGCACGCATCGCTGTTGCAGCATTTACCGGTAGACCTCGGAAAGACACGAACACGATAGAGTCCGAGTCACTCTTAACACCTTCTAGCTTGGATAAAATATCCTGCTTCTTTGCTTTTGTAATTGCCATTATATATGGGGTTTAGGGTTTAGGGTTTAGGGTTTAGGGAGTAAAATCGCTTTGTGATTTTACTGAACCCTATCCCCTAAACCCTGAACCCTTTGTTATAAACAGGCCAAGGGAACATTGCTGTTCCATAAGGCTTTTCGACCACCAAACTTCTAAATGAGAGATTGGGCCTAGGCCGGCGAACCAATTAGTTCTTCACTCGATGCCCTTTTCGACACCGAACCGACTGTCTTTGTACCTGTTAGGGACTAATTTACCAGAGAATATGAAAAGATCAATGGTTCAAGTGCCAGAGGTAAAATCCAAGGCGATTCTCTAAGAAATCTTTTTCAGCGGTTTTTTCGCCAAGCGCGGAAAATTATTACCAGAGAAGTAACAAAGTATACTCCGTATACCAAAATAGTCAGGGGCACGTAAAAAACATTACTACCGACAACTCCCACTCCCCCACCTGAAGGCTGACTAGTAACCCAAACTGTAAAGATCACTATTGCCGGAACGGCCCAGATAGCCAGACGTGTCCAAGCAGAGAAAACAGACGATCTCCATGCAAAAAATATTGGCAATAATAGAACAGTCAAGGCAAGTGTAACAAACCAAACTGATTCTGGTATTAAATTTAAACTATCTAAGCTGTTACAAACAACACTACTTTTTTCGAAAAACCTTTCTTGACAAGATCTTGAAACAAGGAAAGTAACGATCCAAAACATTCCTAAAAACGATACTAGTGTTAATATTAGTTTATGTAATAACGTCATACAGATTTCTTAATTGCTTTTAATAACCTCTCCATTTTTGTTGCTGCTCCCCTCTTTATCTTCTTGTTCTTCTGGTACTTATCTAGTTGTTTCTGAAGTTCAGTTGCCTCAGTTTTGATCTTGGTGGCAAAATCAGTCTTACTAGTGGCGGTAGATTTTTCCCACTTGTTGTACAAGTCTAGGATCTTATCAGTGCGTTGTTTAAGATCCTGTTTGACAGCTTTGTCTGCCACTTTGTTATCGATCACTTTCTTGAGTTTCTGAATGAGGTCTTTAGTTAGAGGAGAAGGCGTTGGTTTGGTAGGCAGCGACACTACTGTACCTGTACTTACCTCCAAAGCGATATCTGGTTCTTTGTCGCTATTGTAATCAACGACTAGATCATCAACGTCCCCAATAGATCCACCGTCCACAATCATTGAAACCTTAGTGTTTGCAATAGACGGTATGGCGGAGAAAGTACTGGAGGCAACGACTTTGCCGTTTCTGGACTCTTCTAGCTCAAGGGTAAACGAACCCTTACTTAAACCTTGCATATTCACTGTTCCCTGCTCGTTATCAAACACATCAATGAGCTGTACCTCGCCAAAGCGGGTGTAGCGAGAATGTTTACCATAGGGATTTTGTTCGTTTACGACCGTTCCATCACTTTCTGTGTACGAGAGAGAAAGTGGAGAATGCAGAAATATAGTTAAACGATTTTGACCAGTGAGAGCAATCCTTGAAGTCTCTATGTAGTTATAAGTACCTAAATCAGTAGACGTGGCTACTATATTTTTAATTATTAAATCGCTAATATCTTGGATTTCAAATAAATCTTTATGGTCGCGATCGACATTGAACTCAAAGAAAGAATTATACCTTTCTAAATCCACCCACCATCTTGTAACACCCTCTTCTAATTCAGACATTGCCAAAGCACTATGCTCAACAACAGTTCCGTCTCCGCTTACCGTAAATACTGGGTTGTAACTCAGTGTCTTTTCTTTTTGTGGACAATAAAGTTGGTTATTCTGAAAAATTACTTTACTACAGAAACTCAATGTCTTATATGCAAGGCCAGAGAGGGTATCTTCACCAACACCAGCAATCTGATGTACTTCAATGCCAGCCGGTATATTCCAATCACCACTTATTCCAGTCATCTGTCCCGAGACCTCAGCGGATACACCAATATTTGCTTTTGCTGGATACTTTAGATCAGCGTAGGCGGGATCACTCCTTCCGTCTTCACCATTCAAGAACTTATTTAGTGTCGCGATGTCTTCAATATTTTTCCCGTAGCGACTTATATAATTATTCGTGCCTGCTCCAGCCTCAAACTGAATTAATGGCGCGGCGTACAGATGCACCCCATCCCCCGAGTAATAATCGTGGTGTGGCAAAAGCTGATATGTCATCGGAGCATTTTTGGAAAAATCTCTGGCTTGCTCACTGGTTAAATATGTAGGTATGCCAGCACGGTAACCGTGTAGGAGTGTGGCCATTGCTTGTGGCGTACCAAGTTGCGGGACTCCTACAAATACTACTTTGTCTACTAGACTCGAAGCTTCACTTCCCAGCTCGTTAATCAATTCTTTGGCGACGATTCCGCCATTACTATGTGCCACAAGGGTAACCTTTCCTGTTTTTGAACTTGCAGCGAGTTGACGTAATTTACTTTCTAAATCCCCACTAGCCACATTATCCTCTGCAGACATTCTCCAGTCATATGCATAAGGCATATATGAGGATATTAAGTCATTGTCCATCGCTTGTGCCAAATCTTCAAAAAAAGATTTGTACAAATTCAATCCTACAATTCCTGTATAACTGAATTCATCTATTACCTTCCCTGTAGTGATCGCAGATTTGCTGTTTCCATTGTTGTCCAGTTTTAATTTTTCGACATTTGATGCTCGGTTAACAATATTAGTTTCCCACAGTTTATTACCACCGCTATCATAAAGCCGCGAACTCATAATCCCCGGAAGGAATAACACCGACGAGCAGCAAATATCCGATGATGCTACTCCGGAGACATTCGGAGTAGTGATAAATGGCTTAAATGGCACTCTGTCCGAAATATTTGTACCTAACCCATCAGGATTTTCAGTTGCGTGATAAGGTCCTGTAGCACTTCCCCAGTAATTATTGACTGCATCCACACTTCCAGACGAGTTCATACTAACCTCCACACCAGACATATTCATAAATGCCTGAGGTATGAAATCATTAAAACGTAGTACTGTTGTCCCTTTGTAATGGCTAACTGCAGTGAATGTAACCTTGGAAAACTTGCTGTAACTTACATCTACCGTACCGCCACTGTTGATTACAACCCCGTAGTTAAGACGACCTTTATAACCTCCATAGCACAATATCGAGTGCTTGATTGTAACTTCACCACCGTCAATTGCTCCAATGCTACCCCAAGAACTATACGAACCACTAGGATATCCAGCACCGCAATCAGTCACATTACCATCGGTGGTAGTGAAAACTACCCGATCAGCACTCGTGCCGTTTACATTAAGTATACCTTTAACATACAACGAGACCTTGGGCATTAATTTAACAATGGTCCCAGCTTCTATAGTTAAGGTGACGCCGGACTCAACATTAATGTCGTTATTAATGATATAAGGACTGGAAGCGGCAGACCAAGTGGTGTTTGTACTGATAGTACCCGAAACATTTGTCGCTGCTTCAGCGGTAGTGAAGCTGACAAAAATCCCTAAAAGAGAACTTATTAGTAAGATTATTTTAAACGACACACTCTGCGTAAGTGTTGTTTTCATTTACTTAGGATTATAGAACGGATCATCTAGAGAACAACCTAATTATCCCCTTCCCAATTTAACTACCTCTTCGTCTAGTCTGACTAGACGAAGAGGATACTACGGCGCAGGGTTATTCGAATGTCTCAGTTCCCGCTTTCCACTTCCCTCCTAAAATTACATCCCGAGAAAAAACTTTGAAGGTTTCCGGAGTAAAAATCTCGCCCAGTAAACCTTTGTTCAATATTGGTGAGTTATCCCGCGCACCAGAGTAATCGCCGAGGCTGGAGAAGTTATATTGTTCGGCCCATCGCCAAGCCTCGTCAAAATTATGCTGTGCTGACAAAAGCCCTCCTTCTGGATAAAGTTCAAAGGTATTTTTAACCATTACGTATATAGCTGCATATCTCAGGTACTGGTCTTCGTTGATTGTTTTTGATCTGTATGAGCCTTGAAACAAGCTTCCCTTTTCTCCGTACTTTTCATTGGAGTGATTAGTCATACTTTGACCCAAACGCTTCATAAAAAGAGTAGTTCCGCCCTCAAGTACTTCATGTAATACCAAATGAAAATGATTCGGCAGCAAAGTATATGCGACTACCTCCACGATAGGTTCTCGTGGCGGTAAATGCACTGGTCTAGAGAAAATGTCGTTTAAATTTCCATCTCTCCAATATCGATCAAAATGTTTATCATTCAGCAAAAAGATCATTCTCAAGAATCGCCAATAGTCACTTTCTTCGCGCACAATGTTCATACCTCGCGCACCACGCTTTATTACATGCAAATATGAATCGATTGTATATGGCTCAACTCTCATTTTGATCTCGTCTAGTCAGACTAGACGAATGTATTAACTTGCGGCGCCAACTACGAGGACCAAGAATAATGCGGCTGCGATTACTAAGAGAAAACTAAAAAGGAATTTGTAGAAAGTATTGTTGAACATTAGAGAATTTTATCACGACAAAAGGCCGTCGCGTCAGACGCGACGGCCTTTTGTCTAATACGCAAAAAGCCCCCTTGCGGGGGCTTTTTGCTGTTGATCAGTTTTCACTGATCAGCTCCATCATTCAACTAACCGAGATTAGTTGCTGACGTAAACCTTACCAGTGCGGAAGTCGCTAGCTGGAGTAGCGGTCTGGCTAGAGCCGGTACCAGAGTTAGTGGTTCCGTATCCAATACCAGTCACACGTAGTCCGTATTGACCTGCAGTGGTTGGGTCGAAGGTAGCAACGAGTTCGAATACGGCAGTCTGACCCTCATCAATGCGGATCGAAGAACCGTCAACTGTACCACCAGACTTGTAGGTCAAAGTAGCAGAAGTTGTCGAAGCTGTTACAGCCTGAGCGTTTGAGCTGTTCTCAAAGATGTACTGAGCACCAGAAGATGTCAATGCAGCTGAAGAGGAAGCAGCAGTCTGAAGAACGTAGACATCATCGCCAACTGCGGTGATCTCAACGTCTACAGTGTACTGACCGTAGCTAGCAGCAGTGCTGTTAGAATCAGAGATCTGTGTTGCAGATGCGCCTGAAATCTTAACGTTGGCACCGGTAGTAACTAGAGTATGAGCATCAGCAGAAGATGAACCGGTACGATCTGTAGCAGCTACAGTGTCGCCGTTCTCATCTTCAACAACCCACTTAGTAGTGTCATCTACATCGCTTGAAGATACGTCAGCATCGATAGTGGTACCAGTTACGAATGAACCAGTAGCCTTCTGGAAGTCAACGCGAACTTCGAACTCGTAGGTCTCACCAGCTTCAAGAGTGATATCAAGGTCATTGAAGGCAATCTCGGCGTTGGTAGACATAGTTGAAGTAATGCTCTCTGAACCTACGCTCTCGCCGTCCATATATAGGGAAGCGGCTGCGATAACGTTGCTCAAAGTAGTCTTGGTGGTTGTAGCATCAACAGTCATCTCGTCAAGATTAATGTCTGAGTTACCCTCGATCTCAACAGAGAAGGAAAGGATAGCCTCGTCAGTCATCTTAGTAGTCGAAGAAACTTCGATAGTACGAGCGGTGTTGATTGCAGAATCACCAGTACGAACCTTGAACTCCATATCAGAAGCGGTAGCGAAGTCCTCAAAGGTGAACTGACGCTCGTCAGTGTCAACAGTAGTGTCTTCAGTACCAGAACCGATATTGTCAGTTGAAGAATCGGTGATGTAAGCACCCTGAGCATCCTTGTATCGAATACTATCGAATCCAACGATCCATGAGTCACTAACATCATCAGAGTCAATGTTGTTTGCACCAGAAACAGCTACTACGAGCTCACCATCTTCACCGTCGCGGATGATAGCACCAGCGTCAAGAGAAATGGTCTTGCTGTAGCCGTTGTCGCGGTCAAACTCATCAGCATCAACGCGAGCAACTTCCTCGCCGTCTAGCCAGATAGATACCTCATCAGCATACTTGTAGAAGTTGCTGTTACCAGAAGCACCCTTGTCAAAGTCAACATCGACAGCAGTGATCTCGATGTCAGAGTTGTCTGGCTTGATGCTCAAACCAGCTACCTCTACATCTTCTTCACCTTCGCCTACTTCCTCATTGTTTAGAGAACCCATAAACTGAGCCTCATCAAGAGTACCAGCGCCGCCCTCAAGAGCGCCACCAGTAGTACCACCGCCATTGCTGCCACCCTTACATAGAGCGTTAGCCTTGGCCATAGAAGA
>JAGOUG010000046.1 GCA_018061375.1 Candidatus Saccharimonadota bacterium | reverse complement strand
AAATTGCATTGATTGCGACGGCATCCTCCCAGGATTCGGGCCGTTTATGAAAGTTTTCACGATATTGCGTCCTAATCCCCTCACGAAAGGTAAATTCAGAGCCTTGTTTAACATGGAAGATAACGTCAACACTACTCGGGTCCTGTCCAATTTTTTCGGCTGCCATTTTGATAGCGATGGTGCGTCTGTGTCCAGCGATCACCAAAAAATAATACCTCCCATGGCTCCCCGGTACAGGCGTAAGTTCACTTACTTCATGATCAGTACCCCAGGTGCTATTGAGTTTTTCTAGATAACCCTCGAGGTCATTTCGATGAAAATACCCGACAGTGATCGGTTGAATTAGCCCAATCTTCTTGTCGCCTTTATCATCCTCCTCAATAAGTGCATCCCTGAGCTCTACTAAATCATGGTCATTATAATTCTGGCGTACTTGAGAGACCATATTAATCAACTCAAGAGGCGCAACAAGCCCCTCTGTTGGACCGACTTCAATGCGACCTTCCGGTGTTATATCAGAAGGCGTACGGACACAGTCCCAGTCTTCTGGCGCAATTTCTACCCTCCGCGTCAAAACACGTCTCCTTTTTTTTGTTTCCACCCTAATATAGTCAGTATAGACGACAGGCGATCAATTTGTAAACGATTAATTATCATTAGCGATATAGTAAATACACCCCTATACTAAGAATTAATGGATGCCCGTGCAAAAAAGAAATTAATCCGAGTCTTAAGCTCAATTTTAGTTGGTCTTGTACTTGTGTTCGCTCAAAAGCAGGGGTGGCTTGGACAAAGTGGAGCGCCAAATACTGGTGGTACTGTAGCACCTGGAATGTATAGAGTCGTGAAGTTTGATGATGGCGACACGATTGCTGTAAATATGGAAGGTAGGACAGAAACTATCCGCTTTATAGGAGTAGATACGCCAGAAACTCATGACCCCAGAAAGCCCGTGCAGTGCTACGGAAAAACTGCTTCTGCGTTTACCAAGAAGACAATCGGTACACAAAATGTTCGGCTTGAAGCCGATCCGGAAAGCGGTAACAGAGATAGGTATAATCGGTTGCTTAGATTTGTCTATTTACCCGACGGCACGCTCCTTAACCAAAAACTTGTGGCAGAGGGTTACGGCTTTGCCATTACTGGATTCCCGCACACAAAAATGGCCCAATTTGTTGACGCCGAAAAAATTGCTATAGACGAAAAGCGCGGTCTCTGGGGATCATGCCAAATCGAAGTCGTAAAAGGTATTAACCGAACCGCACCAGAATAATACTACCCGTTTGGGTGACTGCGCGAGCTGGAACTTTTTAGAAGTAGTTTTTCTAACGATATTTTATTTGTATCCGGATTATATGCACCACGAAGTAGCTTCATACTCGGGTAGAGAGACCAGAAAACTATAATCGGAATATTTACTGATGCCTCACGAATACCGTGACCTTTATAGGTAGCAGAATACATCTTCATATACTTTCTGAAATCAGCAGGGGAGCTTTCCATGCGACGAGACGATACTCCCGCAATCATTTTTTTGTCAAAATAAATATTATAATCATAATCTGTTAAGTGAATCGCCAAGTCGAGGTCCTCGTGATAGGCATCTTCATGACACACAACGTCTCGCATAATTCGCCAAGCATCACGTCGAATTGCCATGTTACTACCGTACAAAAATTTGGACTTTGTAGAGAGTTTGTCAATTCCACCTCGAATAAGAGAATCGAACTTTTGCCCGGTAGGCTTTGCTGGCATGTCGTGATAGTAGACGGGCCCCGTTGAAGCGGCGATGGAATCATCAGCAAAAACGCTGATCACTTGCGTGGCCCAATCAGGCTCTAAAAGTGAATCGGCATCAATCCGGCCAATAATATCTGTAGTGGCGGCATCAAAACCTGTGTCGCGCGTGTGCGTGACACCTTGTTTTGGCTCTGTAATTACCGTCACTCCTTTAAACTGAGAGGCAATCTCTACCGTGTTATCGGTTGAGTTATTGTCTACAACAATAACTTCATCAAACGGGTGTGTTTGCGCAAACACGGCAGTCAAGCATGATTCTATTGATTCTGCTTCATTATAGGCTGGAATAACCAAGCCAATTGTTAACGGATGTTTATGTTCCATATTATGCCTCTTAGTATATCACTACTTTGCATTACAGATTGTTATGCTTATGGTATTATTATGGTACTTATATTAGATCTATTACACTATGGCAAAAAAGAAACCCAAACCAAACAAAAAATCTTCCCCGCCTAAAAAGGCAGTGAGCAAGAAACCTGAAAGTAAGTATCTAGCCATTAAGCGATGGTGGGGCGCTCGGCGTATATGGCAGAAAGCCCTGATTCTTCTGGTACTCACGTTCATACTATTCCTGGGGAACCTGTATGTAATGTCGCTCTATTACCGATGGAAACACCAGGATGAGCCACTCAACTATGGGGTAACATTTTCCGCCCCGTATTCCCGGTATCTCGGCGTTGACCCGAAAGAGACGCTCGATGCTCTCATAAATGATATGGGCATTAAAAACTACCGCTTAATGAGCTACTGGTCAAACATTGAGCCGACGAAAGGCACCTACGACTTTAAAGAACTCGACTGGCAGTTTGATGCAATTGAAAAGAGTGGCGGAACGGTCTCATTGGCAATCGGACTTCGGCAACCCCGTTGGCCCGAGTGCCATGCGCCGAAATGGGCAAAAGATCAACCAGTTGAAGCAATCTACCCAGAGCTAGAAAAGTACATCGGTGCAGTCGTAGAACGTTACAAAGACAGACCAAGCCTGAAAAGCTACCAGCTTGAAAATGAGTACTTTTTAGAGGTCTTCGGCACATGTACCGACTACTCAAAGGAACGTCTCATCAAAGAGTACGATTTTGTAAAGCAGAAGGATCCCAACACGCCAATAATAGTCAGCCTATCTAATAACTACCTCGGTATTCCAGTAGGTGATCCGCGCCCCGATCAATTCGGCGTGTCTGTCTATAAACGCGTCTACGATGCCACTGTTACAAAACGCTACTTTGAATACCCATTTACGCCGTGGTATTACGGGGGTAGGGCCGGTTGGACCGAACTCCTAACCGGAAGATCATCAATGTTACACGAACTTCAAGCCGAGCCATGGGCACCAATGCCCCTAGTCGAGGCTTCAATTGAAGAACAAAATAAATCGATGGATGCTGAGCGCCTAGCAGGAAGAATCCAGTACGGTGAAGCAACGGGGTTCCGTGACATCTACTTATGGGGAGGTGAATGGTGGTATTGGCGCAAAGTAAAATTCAATGACCCAAGCCTCTGGAACGTCGTCAAGCAAGAACTTGAAAAAGCGCAGCCATAATTCATAGAATCCGTAATATCCGTGACATACGGTATACTATTTACAGATGAAGAAGCCAGTAACAAAACCACCTATTGTGAATCGGCGCGCACGGTTCGATTACGAACTTGGTGAAACTATTTCAGCAGGCATTATTCTAAGTGGGCCTGAGGTACGCGGCGCACGACTTGGCCATGTTCGGCTGACAGGAAGCTATGCGAACATAAAAGCCGGTGAATTATGGCTCACAAATATGAGTATTACCATACCCGATACCGCACAGGCGCATACTGAAGAACGAGAGATCACTACACCTCGCAAACTCCTTGTTACAAAAAAACAGCTCCTGCAAATCGAGGATGCTAAAAAACAGGGTATGACGATTGTACCAACCCGGTTATTCACGACAGGTAAGTTTATAAAAATCGAGCTTGCAATAGCCAAGGGTAAAAAGAACTACGATAAGCGTGAAACCATAAAGCGAAGACAGCAAGACAGGGACGCAGGCAGAGAAATTAAGCGGTGAACCAGCAGATTACCCAAATTAACGTCACTGCTGACACTACAAATATTGTGGTGTTTATACATGGTTTTGGGGTACGCTATGATTCTCGTGGTATGTTTACGGACATCAAGGAAAGTCTGCCAGAAGGGTGGGGCAGTGCACTATTTGATCTATACACTGTATCTGAAGACGACATCACAATTACCACTGTCACCGAGCAGGTGAAGCGGGTTGCTTCAGTTGTGGCAGCAATTCAAAGCGAGTATCCTAACACTATCATTCACATAGTTGCTCATAGCATGGGTTGTATTGTGGCTTCACTTGCCAACCTAAAGATAGAAGGCCACGTGGTACTACTCGCGCCACCAGATACCTTTGGCGGTAGAGCGTTAGAAATGTATTTTACGCACTACCCAGGAGCCACGAAAGGCACATCTGAGCTTCTGGTACCCCGAAAAAATGGCACTACGACCCATATTCCATACACATTTTTTAACGAAATGGCGGAACTCGAACCGATCGATACCATAGCTACATATAGCAGTACACTACTAATTGACCTTATTCAAACTACTAAAGATGAGGTTATTGGGACTACAAATTTTAAAACTCTCGGTAGTAACGTACACATCTCTCAAATTGCAGCAGATCATAACTTTACGGGTGAAAACCGCAACAAGCTCATTGACCTACTGGCTAAAATTCTTAACTAACTTTTGTGCCAACAGGCTCACCTAGTGCGGCCTTTAAAATATTGCCGTCTTTAAGATCAAACACAATAACTGGCATGCCTTGCTCCATAGCAAGTCCGAGGGCGGCTTTGTCCATTACTTTAATGGCACCATTTTCTACCGATTCCTGAAAACTAACCGTGTCTAATTTAACAGCGTCATCGTGTTTAGCAGGGTCTTTATCATAAATACCATCTACTTTAGTAGCTTTTAAAATTACTTCGCAGTCAAGTTCGAGTGCAACTGAAGCTGCTGCAGTATCAGATGTGAGGTATGGCTTACCGAGCCCACCAGCAACTATAACAACTCGGCCTTTTTCCATGTGGCGAATAGCACGGCGGCGGATAAACGGCTCCGCGATCTCATTAATCTGAATATTAGATTGTAGCCGCGCAGGCTGTCCGTTATGTTCAACCATATCCATAAGTGCCAGACCATTCATAACTGTTGCAAGCATACCCATATAATCTGCCGTAGCCCGTTCAATACCATGCCCGGCAAATGAAGCCCCCCGGAGAAAGTTACCACCACCAACTACAATTGTTACTTGAATACCAGCCTCAGTAACTTTTTTAATTTCAGCTGCCAACCATCCAACAAATTCTGGGTTAATACCTGACCCATCGGCCCCTGCTAATTGTTCCCCGGAAAGTTTTAGTAATACCCGTTTATACATTGCTTACAAGTGTAACACATGCAATTTCAGAGTTAATACGTGGTTCGTTGAATCGGCATAGCAAATTCATCGATATCATCGTAACGACCAGCCCCGCGTGCGCGGGTTAGTAGTTTAAGTAGCCATCCGTTCTTACCAAACTTCATAGCGACACGAGTATACTTCTCTCGTTTTTCAAAAGGCGGTAATCCTCTATGCGCTACTATTGGCCAATCAACCTGAATATCGTACCGCTGCCTGAAGTCTCTGCGCATCTGCTCTGGATCTTCCCAAAGAGCCTCTGTGTCCCACAAGTGATTTATCACATCCTCAACATGCACATAATCAACGATTGGCCCAGATTTTTGAGCTTCGAATCCATGTTTAATGCGCTCCTCATGGAATGCCCAGCAAACTACTGTTACCACTTCATGAGATTCGAACTCTTCAGAAATCGCATCCACTTGGTGTGGTGTGTTTAATAGTCGATTATTTGCATTTCGCAAAACGGTAATTTCAAAATCATGCCCTTCTGGGGTATGCGGAACTAAAAGATCACCAGTGGTACGTTCATCATAGCTATAACTTTGTTCACCGGCTATTACCAACTGCTTTACCCCTGTTTGTGCAGCCACGTAACATGCTGCATCGTAGGCCATAAGGCTCAACCGAGAAGGGGATAGCGTCTCCGTATGATGCGCCCCATTATCCCGAGTACTGTACGTAATTGGAACAACAGCATCAGCAGGTCTTTGTGTAATTAACTCCGTCATTTCGATCTAGTATATCAAATTTTATACACGTGTGAATATATGTTGACAATTATGCAAAAATGGGTTACAATTTGCAAGTTAGATTTGCACTTTACACATCTGTAAATTGAGCAAATCGTTCATTAACATCGTTAGTTTGCTATTTTTTGTTTTGTTGGCCGCTCAGCCTATTTTGTATGTTGAGTGGCCAACAAAACACTCATCTACCAGGAGGCCCACCAATAATGCTTACGTTCACACTTGCTGTGATCTTGGTGGTGGGGCTCACTGGCCTCGCTATCAAGTTTGCCGCACCGAAGCTTGCGCAACGCGCAGGTAGCTACTACTCCGAATACTGCCACCTCGAGTGGCGGGAGTACTTCTTGGCACTGACGCTGCTTGGAATCATCATCGCACCAACCATCTTCTGGGTGGGGGGCAAGATGTCGATTGCCGAACAGCTGACGTACAAGGAGTTCTACAACGGAGTCGAAACTGCAGCTCTCGAGCACGAGAGCTGCAGTTTCGACTCCGTTGTAGAAC
>JAGOUG010000007.1 GCA_018061375.1 Candidatus Saccharimonadota bacterium | reverse complement strand
TGATAGCACTACAATCCCTCGACAAAATAGTTATATTCCAACAACTACACCCAGTAGGCTAACAGTAGGTATTATTAAAGAATATCTAGCCGAGGGCATAGACCCTGACGTCAAACAAGCGATATTAGATGCTGCTAAAAAAATTGAAGCAGATGGTAACGAACTTGTTGAAATTAGCTTGCCGAGTTTACCACTTGCCCTAGCTGTGTATTACATTGTTGTGCCGGCAGAAATAAGTAGTAACCTTGGTCGGTACGATGGCCAGCGTTTCGGGCACAGTGTCTCCAGTGACTCAGTTAAGGATCTTCAAGGGAGTTACGAGTCCGCGCGCGAACAAGGCTTTGGAGACGAAGCAAAGCGAAGAATTATGACCGGTACCTACGTACTCTCGAGCGGTTACTACGATGCGTACTACAAAAAAGCACAGATTGTTCGTACAAAAATTGTGAATGAGTTTAAGGCTGCATTCGAGTCTGTAGATTTTCTACTTGGTCCTGTTGCACCAGATATTGCCTTCAAAATTGGGGAGCTCAGCGATCCACTTTCTCTATATTTATTAGACATCATGACTGTTGCCGCAAGCTTAGCGGGGCTTCCAGCTATAAGCGTACCGTGTGACACGGTAAAAGATATGCCAGTTGGGTTGCAACTCATTGCGCCGTATAAGCACGACGCAGAACTCATAGAACTTGCAGCTCAGTTCGAGGGACTACAAAATGGATAGTAGTTTAATAGCACTACTCTTTATTGCCACAGGCCTCGTAGGCATGTTGGCATTCGTAACGCACTTTACAAAACCTAAAATGAACAAACATCATTTCGAAAAAAAGTGGGCGAGTATTATAGCTGAAGAAAACACTACAATGTCTGTTATAAAAGCAGATAGTCTTGTTGATGAGGCACTTCGACATGCAGGCATAAAGGGTGGGACTATGGGTGAACGGCTTAATAATTCTACTGGAATTCTACGTGATACAAATGGGGTATGGGATGCTCATAAACTTAGAAATAAAGTAGTACACCAGACTGATACGGTGGTTTCGCCTTCAGAACAGCAACGCGCACTCAGGCATTTTAAAAAAGCACTCAAAGATATAGGGGCGTTATGATTAGCGAAGATATAAAGAAGCAGTACCTTGCAACAATCGGCATTGAATGTCACGTTCAGCTTAAGACGAAGACAAAGCTTTTTGCTGGTGAAAGTAATGACGCACGTTCAGCAGAGGCAAATACTACCGTTGGCCACGTGAGCTTTGGTATGCCTGGAGCTCTACCTGTCTTGAACAAAGCGGCGGTAGAGCTTGCAGCAAAGGCAGCTTTTGCACTAAATACTGAACCTCAGAAGTACAGTAAGTTTGATCGAAAGCATTACTTTTATCCAGACTTACCAAAGGGTTACCAGATAAGTCAGTTCGAAGAGCCAATTGTACTCGGTGGTTACATAGATATAGTAGTTGATGGGCAATCAAAACGAATTGGTATCACCCGGGCTCATATGGAGGAGGATGCTGGTAAAAGTACCCATCCTACCGGCAAAGACTACTCGTTAGTCGACTTAAATCGGGCGGGCACACCACTGCTAGAAATAGTTTCTGAACCAGATATGCACACAGCAGCTGAGGCTAAGGCATTCGCCAAAGCGTTGTATTTACAGATGAAGTACGCAGATGTCAGTGATGTTGATTTGTATCACGGAAATATGCGTTTTGATGTTAACGTTTCGGTCAGTAAAGACCATTCCGTACTAGGGATTCGAAGTGAAACAAAGAATATTAACAGCTTCAGAGCAGTTGAAAAATCTGTAGAATTTGAGATTGAACGCCAGATTGAACTGCTCGAAAAAGGTGGAGAAGTTGTGCAGGAAACTCGCGGCTGGGACGATGCAAAGCAAAAAACAATCTCACAAAGAACCAAAGAAGATGCCCACGACTATAGGTATATGCCCGAACCGGATGTCCCACCGATTGTACTAACTAGCGAGTATATTGAATCACTAAAAGCATCATTACCAACAATGCCGGATGAACTGAGAACTAAAATGAGCACGATTGGCCTACAAGAATCTCAGGTTGAGACATTGATTGATGAGCCATCTATTGCATTGTTTGCAGTTGATTTAATTGAGAATAATGCTGAACTCGCTAAGACAATTTGTAATTGGCTAACAGGAGAATTGGTTAAGCTAGTTTCTGACGATGTCTGTAGTTGGGCCCAGATAATCAATTCAAAAGAACAACTCGTATCACTTGCACAGATGACAAAAGAGAACGAGATTAACTCTACTAATGCCAAGGAACTACTACCAGAGATTGTCATAAAACACACAGATCCGAAGCAGCTTGCATCTGACAAGAACCTCATACAAGTATCGGATGAATCGGCAATTGAAAAAATCGTAGCTGAAGTGCTCGGCGAAAATCAGAAAGCAGCTGACGAAGCCAGGAATGGTGAACTGAAGGTGATCGGTTTCTTGGTTGGCCAAGTTATGGCTAAGAGTAAGGGTCAGGCAAACCCTGGACTTGCTCAGAAAATTATCAAACAGCAGCTCGGACTTTAATCTTCAGAATTTCGAAACAGTTCGAATATATTTGCAGGCGTAATTTTCTTCACATTATCACGAACTGTCTCAAGAATCGTGCTTGCGCCGAGTTTATTACTAACCAGACCTTCAAGTATGCCCTGGGTTGTTTCGCACCATCCGGTGAAGTCTTCTATATGGTCAGATAGATACTGTTCCACACTTCCTATAAATTGCTCGCCTGCCATCTGTTTTCCTTCAAGATAAAAGGCAAGGCTTTTCTTTAGCATTTCTACGACCGATCCACTCAAGTTCTTTATGTCGGCAGTATTTAAAATATATTCTAGAATACCTTCTGGTATACGTCCATGTTGCGATGAGATTATGATAGATGCTACGCCATCAGCAAAGATTTGCGTTTGTGCATATAGCTCAGTATCAGTAGGGTCAACTTGTGCCATGATCGCTTCGTATGCCAAGAGTGCAGAGCGGTGTTCTTTACTGGTTTCGTATTCCTCAAGTGGAAGCGGATAAGCAGCATCGTGCCATAAGGCTGCCATGAAGACTATCTGTCGCTCATTACCAACAATTCCGTGTTCTTTGCACAGAGCCAGCACGTTTTCGGTTACTTCAAACATATGTTCAATGTTATGGTACGGCAAGTCATCTGTATACCAGTCTATTGCTGCAAATGCTGCTGGTCGAAGATATTCCTCAAGTTCAATTGAGTCAATTAACTCAGCAAGTCGTGCATGGTGATCGATTTGCTCTGTGGATCTCGTCGTCTCAAAAGGAGTTTCCATAGTAGAAGCTAATTATATAACGCAAACATCGGTGCGTCAATTTATGATTGGTTTCGTTGACGCGAAGTGTTATTATGTAGACATGGATTCATACGATATTTTAGTAATCATACTTTCAATTTTTCTAGCAATATTCCTTCTATTGGGAATCATAACAATGGTGTATCTTTCTAAGTTCATGAAGAACGTGAAGGAGATCTCAGACAAGGCAAAAGTACTTGTTGATGACGCCGGTTCGGTTGCGGCAACCATGAAGAAGGCTGCAGCACCTGCGGTTGTAGCAAAGTTTGTGGCAGATCAAATTAGTAACGCAGTTAATAAGCATTCTAAAGATTCAAAGGAGTAATATTAATGTCAAAAGGTAGAAAACTTGGTCTTGGTTTAGTAATTGGAGCGATTGCAGGTGTTATTGCCGGCTTACTAGCGGCTCCAAAGAGTGGTAAAGAAACCCGGGAAGATTTAAAGAAGAAGGCAGGCGAAGTAAAGGTCACTGCTGAGCGTAAACTAAAAGAAGCTCATAAAGAACTCGGTAAGCTTTCAGACGATGCTCGCGTTGCAGCCTCAAAGCTTAAGGGTAAAGCCAAAGAAGAGCTCGATGACCTTGCAAAGAAAGCTGAGGAGCTAAAAGAAAAAGTAAAAGAAGCTATTACTTCTATTAAGAGCGGCGATGACGATAACGACGACGCAACAATTGATCAAATAATGAAGGATATCCAAGCAATTAAGACTAAGATCACAAAAAAGATCAAAGAACTTAAAGATTAGTCTATGGATGTACTTGTAGAATCTAAACGCATCACAAACGATGCGTTTTCTACTATCTTAGACGGTGCCATGAACGTTTCACGGTTTGCAATGATGGGCGCTGGTGCTATTTCACTCGGAATTTTAGACCTGCATACATTCCCGATCGGAGACGCTGAGGGAGCGTGTCCTATTGAAGGAACTGTCAATATTTCTGATTTAGATCTTGAGGACCACGATGGTGTCGGATAGCACGAAACAAGCCAAGCAGGTTATACCTGAGGTGCGAGATCCAAAACTAGCACTTGCCGCACTTGAATATCTGTATGCTACACACTTTATTAGCAAACGTCGGCTTTACTACGAAAATTTCATGCGTGGTCTCTTTTTTAGCCTTGGCTCGTTACTTGGTTTTGCGCTTGTTGTCACTGTGGTGTTATGGGGACTTTCATTGTTTGATTCATATCCGTTTGTAAAGCAGATATCAGATACTATTGAAAGTTCAGTCAGTAAGTAGGCCTATTCAAGGAATATTGTATGCACACCTGCAGTTAATGCATGTGCGTCCGTAGTGGTAATAAATACCTGGTGATCTTTTAACCCTGCCAGTACACGTTCCTGGTGAACAAGATCCAACTCACTTAGTACATCGTCGAGGAGTAGAGTCGGTTTAATATTCTGGCTTTTATAGTGTGTGGAGAGTAACTCTGTTTCCAGTAGTTTTAGGGCAATTACTATCGTCCTGACTTCACCGCGACTTGCACGGTCGATTGCTGGTTGATCCGCGAGTAGTACTTCTATATCGTCGCGGTGCGGACCAAAACTTGTATGGCCGATTGCAATATCTCGACTTATGCTAGTTTCTAAAAATTGCAGCATACGAGATCCATAATCAGCAGCGTGCGGTGATATGCTACTCCTGTAGATGAGTGTTACGCTATCGTTACCTCCGAGCTGCAGGTATCGCTCACTTATTTGTGATTGGAGCTCATTTAGCACCTGGTGTCTAGCCGTAACAATATGTTCGCTTAGGGTTGCAAGCTGTGTATTCCATACAAACATATCTTTGGGGGCGGTGTGTGTACCGGATTCTCGCAATCGCTTGAGTAGCTGATTCCGCTGTTTTAGCGCACGATCAAATCGATTCTGCATAATTGCCACTTCAATATCTAGTTGACTCGATATCTGGTCGAGATACACCCGGCGACGCTCAGGGCTGCCTGTTATGAGTCTCGCAAGATCAGGTTCGAATAGTACTACTGGCAGTCTTGCCGCAATAGGTAACCTGGCGTAATTTTTGTTTTCAATTTGCCACTTTTTTTGGTTAACATGGTCTATCTGCTGAAAACCAAGAGCTCGTTTGTGCTCAGTAGAGTTTGTTTTCTGAACCAGGGAGGCTCTAAATTGATCAGTACCATATTGTGCGATCTCACTGATACTCCCCTTAAAACTACTTCCTCGAAGTAATGTGTATAATGCTTCAATTACTGTTGTTTTTCCACTCCCATTTGGTCCAACAATGGCGTTCATATCACCAGCAAATAGAAAGCTCGCGTTACTGTGCGAACGTACATTCGTTAGTTCTAGGCTCTTTATCCCAATCATTATTAATAGTATACGTCAGAGTGGACGGCGGTGTATAATAGTAAAAGACATGGGAGTAAAACAAAACACACCGAAAGGTGATCAAGTACTGACTGCAAGTGATTTTGTGCACCTGCACAATCACACGCAGTATAGCCTGCTCGATGGATTAACGAAGATCCCAAAACTTATTGATTTTGTGAAAGAAGATGGCATGGAAGCCGTTGCTATGACCGACCACGGCACACTTTCAGGGGCAATAGATTTTTATAAAACAGCAAATGCAAACGGTATTAAACCCCTTATTGGTATCGAGGCGTATGTTGCTACACGTAAACATACAGACAAGGACCCGCAAAAGGATAAGGCACGGTTTCATCTAATTATCATCGCAATGAACCTTAAGGGGTATCAGAACTTAATGCGCCTTTCGACAACTGCTAATCTTGATGGATTCTACTACTACCCCCGAATTGACCACGACCTTCTAGAAAAGTATAACGAAGGTCTAATAGTGCTGAGTGCTTGTATGGGTGGTGAAATAGGACAGTCAATCAAGGACGGCAATTATGAAGAGGCAAAAAAAATTGCGACATGGTACAAATCTGTCTTTGGTGATAGGTATTACCTGGAGATTCAGGACCACGGGCATCCTAAAAACCCAATGCACAGTAAAGAGCAAAAGACTGTAAACGACGGTGTTTTAAAGCTTGGAGCAGAACTTAATATTTCTGTTGTAGTTACCTGTGACGCACACTATTTGACACACGAAGACCAAGAAGCTCATGAGGCACTACTCTGTGTAGGTACAGGATCATTCGTTTCTGACGAAAAGCGCATGTCTCTTAAAGAATATCCGTTGCACGTAGAAACCAGCGCAGAAATTATTGGCCATTGGGGCAAGGAGCACCCAGAGGTAATTAGTAATACAAAGGCGATCGCTGATAGGTGTAATGTTGAAATCGAGCTTGGGAAAATATTGATACCTAAGTTCCCTGTCCCTAAACCATATGATGAGAAGTCATATCTACATCTATTAGTGTATCGAGGGCTTGCATGGCGCTACGGCGGAGTTGAAGAATCTCGTTCGCAGCGGATCACTATGGAAGAAGCCATGACTACGCTTTCGCCAGAAATATTAGAACGTACTAAGTTTGAGCTGGGTGTAATAGATAATATGGGCTTTAACGGCTATTTCTTGATAGTGCAAGACTTCATAAACTGGGGTAAAGACCAGGGAATTATTTTTGGTCCAGGTCGTGGCTCGGCAGCCGGCTCTATTGTTGCCTTCGCAACACGTATAACTGAGCTTGACCCAATAAAGTATGATCTACTTTTTGAAAGATTCCTTAACCCCGACCGTATCAGTATGCCTGATATTGATATTGATATTCAGGACACGCGAAGAAATGAAGTTATTGAATATTGTGCGCAGAAGTATGGCCACGACAGAGTCGCAAATATCGTTACGTTTGGTACGATGGCCGCTCGCGCTGCAATTAGGGATGTATCTCGAGTATTAGAAGTGCCGTATGCAGAGGCCGATAAGCTTTCTAAGCTCGTCCCTCCGCCAGTGCAGGGCCGTCATATCCCACTGGCTACAAGCATTAAGGAAGATCCTGACCTAAGACGAGAGTACGAGAATAACCCAACTTCTAAACGGGTGATTGACCTCGCGATTCGTCTTGAAGGAACGGTACGAAGTCACGGTGTGCATGCAGCAGGTGTCGTGATTGCACCAGATGAAATTGTAAAATTTATACCATTAGAAATGGCGCAGAAGGGTGTTGTTTCTACACAGTACCCTATGGGGCCGGTAGAAGACCTAGGCCTTCTTAAAATGGACTTTTTGGGCCTTTCTAACCTAACGATTCTACGAAATGCCATCAGAATTATAAAAGCGGTAAAAAAGGTAAGTATTACACCGGAAGAAATTCCACTGGATGACGAAAAAACGTTTGAACTCTTCCAGCGTGGTGATACAACAGGTGTATTTCAACTCGAATCTGCAGGTATGAAACGGTACCTCAGAGAGCTAAAGCCAACGAGCTTTGATGACATTATTGCCATGGTTGCGTTATATCGTCCGGGCCCTATGCAGTTTATTGGTGAGTTTATTGACAGAAAACATGGCAGAAAAGATATTTCGTATTTGCACTCTGGTATGGAGAACTCGCTCAAAAGTACTTACGGAATCCTAGTGTACCAGGAACAATTCATGCAGATTTCTAAAGAATGGTGTGGATTCACGGGTGGCCAGGCCGACACACTCCGTAAGGCAGTGGGTAAAAAGAATATTGATTTAATGCGTAAAGTGAAGGTAGAGTTTGTTGATGGCGCAATTAGCCATGGTGGGTCTGATAGAGCAACGGCAGAGAAGTTTTGG
The DNA here is from genome assembly GCA_018061375.1 of Candidatus Saccharimonadota bacterium. Lineage (GTDB taxonomy): Bacteria > Patescibacteriota > Saccharimonadia > Saccharimonadales > UBA7683 > JAGOUG01. Next base: position 17,762 of record JAGOUG010000007.1, on the reverse strand, counting down.
GATCAACTAGAAGAATTTGCTAATTACTGTTTTAATAAATCACATGCTGCCTGTTACGGTTTAATTGCATACTGGACAGCCTACCTAAAGGCACATCACCCAGATGCGTTCATGGCTGCGCTAATGACGAGTGATGCTGGTGATACCGATAGACTTGCAATTGAAATAAATGAATGCCGTCACATGGGTATCGAGGTACTTTTACCAGATGTAAATGAATCTTACGTTGAATTTGCTGTAGTGCCTGATAAAAGCCAAATTAGATTTGGAATGAGTGCCGTCAAAAACGTTGGTGTTGGCGCCGTAGAAGAGATTATACGTGTACGTGACGAAGGCGGTAAATTTACAAGCACAATGGATTTTCTCGAGCGTGTCGATACACGTAAGGTGAACCGTAAAACATGGGAAAGTCTTATAAAATCTGGTGGATTTGACGCGTTCGGGCAATCTCGAAGTGATCTTATGTATAACTTAGATGGCCTACTCGCACTCGGATCTAAACTACACAAAGAGAAGGAGACAAATCAGGCAGATTTGTTCGGTGGAATTGACGGAGCAGCCCCAAGCATTGCACCACAGTTTAAGTTTGAAACGTCGCCCGAGCAGTTTTCTGAACGAGATCTTCTGTTATTCGAACGTGAGTTACTTGGGCTATATCTTTCTCGGCATCCGCTAGATGGGTACGGAGGCTACCTCGAAGAACACACGCTGCCTATCGGTGATATTAATAATACTATGGACACCAAACCGGTTACGATTGGTGGTGTGGTCTCTACTGTCCGTTCTATCGTCACAAAAAATGGAGCACGCATGGCGTTTGTAAAAATTGAAGATACATCTGGTGAATGTGAGTTAATCGTATTCCCTGGTGTTTACGAAAAGCTCAATTCAGTATGGGAACAAGATCAAGTTGTAATTGCGAAGGGCAAAATTAACTATAAAGACAGAGACGGTAACATGGGGCAGGAGCTGAAGATATTGGTAGATCAAGCAAATATAGTTTCAGAAGAGGATGCAAAGGCATACCAGCCAAAAGGCAAGAAGCCAAAGCCACCGAAGGCAACAAAGCCTTCTAATACCCCCAAGACTCCGCCACCTAAACCGGTTGACCCAAAGCCATCACCATCTCAGACATTGTTTGTGCAGATTAAAGATCCTAATGACAGCGAAAAACTTCTCAAATTAAAAGAAATTGCCGGAGAATATCCCGGTAACCAAAATCTTGTCTTGGTACTTGGTGAAGATGAATCTAAAACCGCTCTTAAGATGCCGTTTAATATTTCAATTAAAGACGAACTGACCTCTCGTCTTCAGGAATACTTCGAACCTTCCTGTGTTGCCGTCAGGGACTAAACAGAGTTTATGAATCAGAGTGGTATACTACTCACATGACAATGTTTAGTAGTGAGGCTTGTGTACGTAAAATAGAAAATCGTGCTTTGACGCCATTCTTTAATGCTATAGGCTCGGAAGCGTCTTACGGCTATGCAACACGTATTGTCGATTCTGCATCCATAAGAGGATATATTCCGGATGACGCTCCTTATGGGGAAACGATTCACAATCTCGCCACTGCTGTTGCACAAATATGTGCCGAAAGCGGTTATATATACAGAACTGGGCCACTATCATTTAGTTCTAGCGGGCGAAGAGTTGCTTTCTCAAGAGCTCTTCTTGCTAATAGGGGCCTTGCTGATGAAGCTGACCTTGGATCTCTCCTGGGTGTTGGGCAAGATTTATGGAATAGAATGACTTTAGACGAGCGCAGTAATTTAAGCTCTGCCGTGAGTCCCACGGGATTAAGATCTGAGCTGGCGGAGCATCCTAGTGAGCAAGAACTGTATTATCTCAATTTTAGCGGAGTGCTTAGCGGAGGCTTTATGCGAGTACTGGGTACTGCTGCACTGGACGGGTATCTCTGGGGCCGAGGTGATGAGGTGCAGCTGTTCGAGAAGGTAGAAATTATGCCGGTTGGCGAATCTAACAAAGACTCATATATCTGGATCGCTCCCGGAACCAGCAAGGGCGTGCGACAGAAGCCGATAACAGAAACCGTATTTAAGAGGGGTCTTGATACTGCTCGTCTAGAGCGTGCTCGTGAGATAGAAATTAAGTCAATTTTTGACGAGATTCTTGCTCAAATTGAGGAGCCTGTAAGCTCATAAAGAGCGATAGCTGTAGCTACTGAGACATTGAGTGATTCTTTAGTACCATGCATGGGTATTTCCATAATGTAATCCATTTGTTTTAATGTCTCATCACTGACGCCGTGAATTTCGTTGCCGACGATTAGTGCAATCCGTCGGTTGGGATAGTCGGCTTGGATCTTCTGCACACAGTCTTTCGGGTTCAGACTGTCTGGGAACTGTTCTAGTGCTACTAGTAGGGTATTATCCTGTTTAAGATTAGTAATTACATCTTCAAGTGTTTCAGTGTATTTGAACGGTACGGTGCACTCGGCTCCAAGTGCAGTTTTGTGAATTTGCCGAGTTAGTTTGTCTGCAAAATGGGGCAGACGAGTGTCATCTTCTAAACTTGGGTACGGGGTGTAACCACTGAATATGATTTCATCAACGCCAAGACCGTCACAGGTTCTAAAAAAGGCCCCTACATTATGAGTACTTCGAATGTCGTGTGCAACGAGTGTAATATGCATAAAAGCTAGTATACCACTGTTATATGACTTACATTTACGGTACAATTATGCTTATGGCTTTTAGTGATGCAACTGACAAAATAAAATTCCGAGATACTGAGGAGCTTAATACTAAGACTCGAGCAGATTTACTGAAGATCCCCTACCTAGACAGTCGAACTGTAATGGACGCACCTCTTGCTGAAGGGGTACTTTCAGTTAAAGAAATGTACGAAAACAAAATGGTGACGCTCGTGGACAGAGAAAGTCATTATACATTCGGAATTACAATCGGTACTCCGCAGCAAGTACTAAGATCTCTTCGTGATAGATTTCAAGATAAAGTCATAGATTTCCAGATGATAAGCATGGAGGGCTTCAAGGAGTTCATGCTTCGGTTTGACCCGCCGGAAGAGGTCCATTACGATGATATTACGGTTAGTAAGGAAGGCGCGAGTGATAACATTGCTACGGTTTCAGATACTCTTGAAGGAGTAAAATCTGATGACATTTTGCAGTACGTCATTTCGCAGGCTGATAAGCTTGGAGCATCAGATATTCACTTTGAGACAGCCCGTACAAATGTTCGGTTCAGATTTAGGCTTGACGGTGCCCTCCACTTAATTGCAGTGGTGACTCATCAGAAGTACCGTCAACTGCAGCAATCTATTGCCGTGAAGGCGAATATCTCCACTTCAGCACCAGATGCTCAAACAGGCCACCTTTCGCAGTCAATTATGGCTGAAGATGGTTCAGAAAAAATTCTGAACATGCGTATTGAGACCGTACCGACGTTATATGGCCAAGATGCGGTAGTTCGACTCTTTAATATGGACGCAAGTCTACTTAACCTAGACAACCTTGGCCTCGATGCAAGGGAGCGTGGCCCAATTGACGAGGTGATTTCTCACCCGCACGGCATGGTGTTGATGGTTGGTCCAACCGGATCAGGTAAAACGACAACTCTGTATTCGATTTTGACGCAGCTCAACGATTCTAGCCGAAAAATAGTAACTCTTGAGGACCCGGTTGAATACGGACTAGATGGTATGAGTCAGATTCCTGTGTATAGCCGAGAAGGTGACAGTTTTGCGAGTAAGTTACGTGCGGTTATGCGCTTAGACCCAGATATTATAATGGTCGGAGAAATCAGAGATGTCGATACAGCGCGAACAGCGCTTCAAGCTTCAATTACTGGTCACCTGGTGGTCTCGACCTTTCACGCAGGCTCTGCAGCAGAAGCATTTACGCGTATGATCGATATGATCGGACAGAACCCGATACTTATTTCGGCAATTAAACTCATCATCAGCCAGCGTCTTGTGCGGAGACTTGATGATAAAACTAAAATTGCCTATACGCCCGACGAAGCTACGAAAAAACATATACAAGATACACTCGCAGATTTACCCGCTTCAATTGAAAAACCAGATTTAGAAAATATTACACTCTATAAACCAGGTAAAAGTGAAGAAAATCCCTTTGGGTATAAGGGCAGATTAACAGTTTTGGAAGAACTCACAATTACGCCAGAAATTCAGACACTACTTCGAGACCAATTTACGGTACCTACAAGTGAAATGATTGAAGAACAAGCCCGAAAAGGCGGCATGCTTACGATGTATCAAGATGGAATCCTAAAGTCGCTCCAGGGCATAACCACAATCGAAGAAGTAAACCGAGTAATTTAAAGAGTTGAAATTAGTGCGATCCCGTTGCCAGTGCTCGGATCAAAGCATCCAGATAAATATAAGTCACTTGGTAGCGATGCGATTTCTGAGCTAATTAAGAATCGCGAACCTGCGTATTTTTGTATAAATACCAACTCTCTGTTGTCAGCCACAAAGCCTTCTCCTTCAAAATCGACTACCACAGGGCTGCGTGTATCGTTCAGGTCGACAAAACGAGTTTTTAGATATTGCTGATCGTCCAACTCATCATCTTCTGGTGCTCGTTCGGGAAGTATGAAGTACACTCTGCTTGAAGGTGCCTGTTCAGCAGAGTCAACACCCAGTCTTAGGGCATCTTCTCTGTTAATCAAACTTCTAAGTACTAGGCATGGTCCAGAACTAACGACAGTAATTTCCCTATCGGCTTTCTGCCAAGGGTATTTGAACTTATCGTCATCACGGTGTTTACGAACCAAATGATACCCTTTTACGCCATCTATTCTAAACTGCATTTCAGACATTAATACTCCTACATAATATGTCAGTAATGTTACATCATGTCTCAGACATTAGTCAATAATTACGCTAAACAATTTTGCCTGCAATGCTTTTAGTCAATCCCTGCGCAAAGATTGAAGGGATGATCTTATCGGCTGTTGGTTTTTCAATAAATGCAGCAATAGTTTCAGCTGCCGTAATTTTATGTTCATCAGTAATTCGGACTATTTTGTTGTCAAGAGCGCCGCGGAATATTCCAGGGAATGCGAGTGCATTGTTGACCTGGTTCGGGAAATCACTTCTACCTGTTGCAACTACGGCTGCTCCTGCTTCTGTTGCAACGTCAGGCATAACTTCGGGCACAGGGTTTGCGAGTGCAAAAATTACAGATCCGCTTGCCATTGTGGCTATCATTTCAGGCTTTAGTACACCGGGCTGCGAGACTCCGATGAAAACATCAGCACCTGATACGGCGACAGCAAGGTCACCGTCATAACTTGTGGCGATAGTTTCAGAGTCGAGTAAGGCATGTTTCGTACTGTTCAGATCTCCGCGACCAGTATGGATTATACCTTTACTATCACACGCGATAATCTCTGTATCTGGTGCGTATAGTTTTACGAGCTTCATAATTGCTACTCCAGCAGCACCCACACCGCTCACGGCAACCTTACAACTACCGAGCTGCTTATCTACAACTTTCATGGCATTAATGAGCCCAGCAAGAACTACAACGGCGGTACCATGCTGGTCATCGTGCATGACTGGTATAGGAAGTTCGGCTTTTAACCTTTCTTCAACTTCAAAGCAGATGGGCGCTGCAATATCTTCTAGATTTATGGCCCCAAAGCTTGGCGCAATTGCTTTTACGGCTGCGACAATATCATCGGCTGAGTGTACGTCTAGTACGATCGGAACTCCATCTATTCCGGCAAACTGCTTAAAGAGCATACTCTTACCTTCCATGACTGGCAACGCACCGACTGGACCAAGATTACCTAGACCTAGAACCGCAGAACCGTCAGATATTATCGCTACGGTGTTATTGAGCCAAGTATATTCACGGGCCTCATCTGGGTGTTCAGCTACGTAGCTACTGACAGCGCCAACCCCCGGTGTATAGTACAGACTTAGTTTTTTTGCATCCGCAATAGAATCCTTAGCCGTAACTGATATTTTTCCACGGAGTTTTTTATGTAGCTCGAGCGCTTCTTGCTGAGGTTGGTTTGGATTATTCGTCATATCTGTCTAGTATAGAACATTTCAGCTATGACATGAAGCCGTAGGTACGAGGACTTATTTTATATAGAAATATAGACTTCCCCAAAATCAACAGATGTGATATACTAAACAGTAATTGCAAAAAACGTAATAATAAGGTAGAGTGTTTTAGTTATGCACGCACTAATTAAGCAAGTAGAATCTAAATTTTTAAAGAAGCAAGTCGTTGATGTACGCAGCGGCGATACTGTTAAAGTACACCAGCGCATTAAAGAAGGCGCTAAAGAACGTGTTCAGATGTTCGAAGGTCTTGTTATTCGCACAGATCGTAAAGACAGCCTCACAAGTTCTATCACCGTACGACGTATTGCCAGCGGTGTTGGTGTTGAGAAAAGCTTCATGCTACATAGCCCACTTGTAGAAAAAGTTGAAGTTGTGAAAAGAAGCAAAGTTCGACGCAAGTACCTCAGCTACATGCGCGCTCGAAGTGGTAAAGGCGCTCGTCTTGCTGCGGTTGATTTTGACAAAACTTCAGTTAACGAAATCGCTCCAGATGAGCCTGAAGTTGTAGAAGAAGCTACTGAGGTTGAAGCTCCCGTAGAAGAAGCAACTAAAGAGTAGAAGTCTAGTTCAGTTGTCTACTAACAATCACCACCTTCGGGTGGTTTTTTGTTGCCTTTGACTCAGTACCTGTATACTCTTAGAACTATGATAATTGGTATTGATGAGGTGGGGAGGGGTTGCTGGGCTGGGCCGTTACTTGCAGCTGCGGTTGGACTTGAAGAAGGTCTTCAGGTTCCGGGTCTACGAGACTCCAAAAAGCTTACTGCAAAAAAGCGTCTGCTGCTGGTTGGGCAAATTCAATCCGCTACTTCGAGCATCGGAGTTGGCTGGGTGTGGCCAAAAGAAATAAATAAAATTGGCCTAACGGAATCGGTACGGTTGGCAATGCAGCGTGCGGTTGATCAGATTGATCTCGCAGACTCGCAGGTTATTATTGACGGTAACTATAACTATCTGCCTGATGTTCCGAATTCAAGTTTTTTAATTCAAGCAGATGATAGAGTTCAGGCAGTTGCTGCTGCATCCGTGATTGCCAAGGTACTGAGAGATACCTATATGAAGAAATTATCAGAGACGCATCCAGGTTACGGTTTTGAAAAACATGTTGGTTATGGCACTAAGTTACATCAAGAAGCATTGTTAAAATTCGGCGTACTGCAATCAATACATAGACTAAACTATAAACCTATTAAAAAGTTGTTGCAGCAATGAGCACAAGCACCGGTAATAACGCCGAAGATTCTGCAGCTACATATCTGGCGTCTCGCGGGTACGAAATTATCGCCAGAAACTGGAAGACACCACTGTGCGAAATCGACATTGTAGTCAAAAAGAACAATGTAATCTCATTTGTTGAAGTGAAGTATCGTAGTTCAGCTAACCAAGGCACTGGCCTTGAGTATATCACCCCCAAAAAACTTCAGCAGATGCGTTTTGCGGCGAATTGCTGGGTAAGCGATACGCAGTGGTCTGGTGATTACTACCTGAGCGGTATTGAAGTTACGGGAGATTACAAAGTTACAGAATTTATAGATGTAATTGAATAGTTATAGCTTTTTAAGCCACTGCACAATTTTTGCTTCATCTCTTTTGCGCCATGCAATTTTAGCTTGTATATCACTCAGCGCAACCTTAATGTTCCGTTCAAGAATTACTTCGTTTAACTTTGGTACAAAGAAGTCTTTGTATCTCTGAAGTTCGCCCTCGGTACTGAGGCCTCTAGCTGCGTACACTGGGAAATAATCGTAAGACTTAGAATTATGAAGCATTTGTTTTACGTATGGCCAATTATCTTCGAAGAATGTCCAGAGCGCATCTCGCGTGTGATGGTTCCCAGCAAGCAGCGCAATCCAACGGATGAAGTCTTGAGCCCTAACGAAGCCACCCTTACTAATTGCCTCAGAAATATATTGAGCAACATCATTACTGTGCTTTGTTTGAGTCAGTGCACTTGTTATATCAAGCTGCAGATCTGCTGATGCAGTTGATTGATAGAGGCTCATGAGGCACGATAATACGGCATCATGATCGTCATGATTTCTTACTGCGCAGCGCAGAATCACTGACCTGAGATCTGCGGGTAGCTGTTCAAGATCATCTATGTGCTGCTCGTATAAATTAAGTGCATGAGCTGTAGCCTCTGAGTCCTCGCCCGCAATAGTGAGAGCCACTGCAGAAACTCTCAGGTGTGAGTCGTTAGGGTCTTCAGACTTTACAGTATCCCAACCGAGTCTGTCGTATTGAAGTTTAATCATACTGGCGAGTGTTTGCTTAAGCTTCAGATCTAAATCGTCATCACCCTCAACTAATGCACGCGCAGTGCCAAAACTTGAGGCCATAAGTGACCAAACCGCATCTCGCGTTTCAGACGAGTTACCCTTTGCAAGCGTTAGTGTTTCAGTAATACTACTATCACCACGTTTGTTTAGTAGGAGTTGATCGTTGAATAGGGCAATTTTACCTTCGGCTGGAATTAAATTACCATGTAACTTTTCAGAAAGTGCTCTGATGTGCTCAGGGTTCGTGTACTTCACCAGGTAATGTCCGCTGCCATATTGGTTGAGAACAATAAACTCAGAATCAGGTGCAGTGAGTGATATCTGCTTAGTGCTAAAGATATCTTCAGAAAGTGTGTTCGGAGACAGTAGCGGTATCGGCCAAAGCGAAGTATCGTCATTGGAATCGAGTACAAAACGTTCCTGTGTTAATGCAACCTCTGATCCTGACTGATTAACGCTGACAATCGGCATTCCAGACTGTGCTAACCACGGATTCATGAGTGAGGTAACATCTTTACCACTCGATTTACTGAGGCTTACCCAGAGATCATCACGAGTTGTGTTTTTGTATGCATGGTCATCAAAGTAGCCTTTAAGCCCTGTCCTGAAGGCATCATCACTAATGTACTCGCGGAGCATTTTAATCAGACGTCCGCCTTTCGCGTAAACTATTGCCGGATCAAATAGTGTCTCTATAAGTGCTGGGTCGGTCACGTCTACTCGTACAGGCTGTACATCACTGTAAATATCACGACCACTTGTGCTTACGACATCCGTAGAAGTGTACTCTTCCCATTGATGCCAATCTGGGTGGAGGGCATTTAGGGCTAGGTGCTCCATAATGCTGGCGAAGCTTTCATTTAGCCACAAATCATCCCACCACTTCATAGTTACGAGATTTCCAAACCATTGATGAGACAGTTCGTGTGCAACTACTAATGACACGTACTGTTCGGTTGAAACAGATCTGTTATCAGGGTCACTTAGTAGAGCTATCTCTCGGTAAGTAATCATGCCCCAATTTTCCATTGCGCCTGCGTCAAAGTCAGGTAGGGCAAGTTGATCACACTTTTTAAGCGGGAACGGCGTGTCGAAGTATTTGCTGAAGAATTCTAGTATTCGTTTACCTTCTTGTAAAGAGTAGTTGAGCCAACTCTTAGGTTGAGCTACGCTCGACCAGGTTCGTAGTACGGTACCATCTTCGGTGGTATCCTCAACGTAGTGCATATCTCCAAAGGCAAATGCGAGCAGGTACGTGCTCATAATTGGCGTTGTTTCAAAGGTAGTGACTAACAAATCGGTGTTTACGTTTTCGGATTCAACTGGCGTATTACTGAGTACAGGTTCTCCAACTGGAGTTTGAAGTGTAAGCTGAAATGTCGCCTTCGCTTCCGGCTCATCGATACAAGGAAAAACCTCCCTGGCATGATGACTTTCAAACTGGGTCAAAATTATCTGTTTTTCAGCGCCGTCGTGTGTAAATTTACTAACATACATGCCGACCATGGAATCATCATGAACTCTGCCTGAAAATTCCAGTACAATCTCATGTTCGCCTGCGGTAAGGTCAGTTGAAGATTCAATCCGTAGTACATCAAATTCGTGGAAAGTTGTAGACGCCTTCATTCCATCTACATATGCAGAGGTTACTACGAGTTCTTTGGCATGAAGTTCAACGTACTGCTGAGGCTGTAAAAGGGAGCCTGCAACAGTGACTGAACCAGTGAATGTAAGTTCTGTTCTGTTGATATCAAGTGATAAATCGTAGTGTTTTGGCTTGAACGAATTATAGAGGCGTGTAAACATGTCACCAGTATAAAGCATTGACAAAATATACATAAGTGTGATATAATAGTAAGATAGGTCATTGACTATATATAGTAGTCAATGTATTCTAGATATAGTTTCCGGCCAGCAGGTCGGAATTTTTCATAAGAATTCTTGGTTATATACATTTGAAAGGACAAAAAAATGGAACTACAGATTAAACAGCTCGTAATGGCTGTAAAACAAATTGCAGAAGAAAAGAATCTACCAGAAGACGTAGTGCACGAAGCGGTTGAACAAGCGCTTGCAGCTGCATACAGAAAAGACTTTGGTGAGCGAGAACAGAATGTTGCCGTTCAACTTAACTCTAATACAGGTGACATGACTGCTATTACTAGCTACGATGTTGTTGAAGACGACGCAGTAGAAAATGATGCTCAGCAGCTTACGGTTGAACAAGCTCAGAAGTTCAAAAAAGGCGCTAAAGTTGGCGATGTTGTCACGGAAGAAGCGCACCCAACTACATTTGGCCGTGTTGCAGCCCAGACAGCTAAACAGGTTATTTTACAGCGTATTCGTGAAGCTGAAAGAGAAATAATCTTAGGTGAATACGAAGACAAAATTGGTACTGTTATTGTTGGTACCGTTCAGCGGGTTGAACCACGACTAGTGCGTGTTGATCTTGGTAAAGCGACTGGCATACTACCTGCAAGTGAGCAGATACAGGGTGAATACTACGGTGTAGGTTCACGTATCAAAGTATTTTTAAAAGATGTTGAACGTGGCAACCGCGGTCCACAACTGATACTTTCTCGTGCAAATGAAGAATTCATTGAATATCTTTTCCGCCAAGAGGTTCCAGAAATGGAAAGCGGTGCGGTAGAAATTAAGGGTATCGCTCGGCAAGCTGGTCTTCGTACGAAGATCGCAGTAAGCTCAACCGTTCCTGGTGTTGACCCAGTTGGCACATTTGTCGGTGGACACGGTACACGTGTTCAGTCTGTTATGAATGAAATCGGTGATATGGAAAAGATCGATATCATAACCTACGCTGAAGGTAATGAACAATACATTAAGAACGCACTTTCTCCAACAGAGGTTATTCGTGTAGAAATTCACGAAGCTTCTAAGCACGCTAAGGTTATTGTAGATCAGAGCCAACTTTCTATCGCAATTGGTAAAGCTGGTCAAAATGTACGACTTGCAAGCAAACTTACTGGATACGAACTTGATATTGAATCTGGCGAATCAAAATCTGAGCCTATTGCTGAGGTTACTGAACCGGAAGCTGTAGAAGTCACGGAACCCCCAGCTGAAGTTGTTGTTGAAGCGCCTGCACCGGTAGCTGAGAAGCCAGTTGAGCCAGCCAAGCCTGCAGCACCAAAGAAGTCTAGTAAGCCAAAGCGCCGAGACGATATTGAAGCCGGCTTCATCGACGCTATTGAATCTACTGAAGAGTAGATAGCTCCCAATCACTCGTTGTAATTAGCACTCTTGACGTAAGAGTGCTAAATGCTACAATTGTATGTATGAACACGAGCAGGGACTTTCAAGAATTCTTAAATCACCTGACCGAGAACGCTCGGCTCAGTTTGCAGCATGCTGATGCAATTGCCCGTAGCTTTGGTAACGCCTATGTTGGCACCGAGCACATTCTACTCGGAGTGCTGAGTCAAGAGAACTCTATTGGTGCAAAGCTACTCGATACATCAGGCGTAACTCTTGACCGAGCGCGAACAGCACTCAAGCTGACTCCACGTGATACTGATGATTCTGTAAGTGGCAAGGGTCTGAGCGAGGCTGCGAAGCTTACACTACGTACCAGTTGGGAGATTGCTAAGGAATTCAACCAAGACTATTGTGGTACAGAGCATATGCTGTACAGTATTTTAATTCAAAAAAATACTCGAGCTAATGTACTCCTCAGAGACATGAATATTAATGTAGATGGGCTTACCGCAGAGTTAGAATCATTCTTGAATCAGCAGCGATTTGAATACGGTGACACGGGCACCGCAACACGTGAACGAGAAAAAAAGAAGAAGAGTGCATTAGAATATTTTGGTACAGATCTTACGAAGCTTGCACTTCAGAATAAGCTCGATCCGGTTATCGGCCGTGCAAAAGAACTCCAGCGTTTAATTACTATACTTTCTCGGCGTACAAAAAATAACCCAATACTCATCGGTGAACCAGGCGTAGGTAAGACAGCTATTGTTGAAGGTCTCGCCCAGCGGATTGCAGACCAGAACGTACCTGAAAGCTTGTTTGACAAGAAGGTTATTATGATTGATCTCGTCGGCATGATTGCAGGTACCAAGTATCGCGGTGAGTTTGAAGAGCGCCTTAAGGCGGTTATGTCAGAGATCACCCAAGACAAGAACGTAATTGTTTTTATAGATGAGATTCACCTATTGGTCGGGGCGGGTTCTGCTGAGGGTGCGATGGACGCTGGCAATATATTAAAGCCAGTACTCGCACGCGGCACAATGCGTCTAATTGGTGCAACTACAATTGACGAGTACCAAAAAAGTATTGAAAAAGACGCGGCGCTGGACCGACGCTTTCAGACTATTGAGGTACAACCACCTTCAGTTGAAGAAACGGTTGAAATTCTACAAGGGCTTAAGGGTAAGTACGAGCAGCACCATAACGTTACGATGAACGATGAACTGATTAGACGTACTGTCTACCTGAGTGATCGGTATATGAGCGAACGGCATATGCCAGATAAGGCAATAGATTTGCTGGATGAAGCTGCAGCATTTCGCCGTGTAGAAAAAGACGCCGTGCCAGAGTTCCAGCGTGGCTTAATGAGAGAGATAAAACTTACGCGTTCACGAATGGACGACGCAGTCTCTCACGAAGATTTTGAAAGCGCTGCAAAACATAAGAATACGCTTGCAGATCTTGACCGTGTGCTTGAGGCAGAACGTGCCAAGACACAGCCTGCGATTGTACTTACGGAAGCAGACCTTGCACGTACCGTCAGCGTAATTACGGGAATCCCTGCACAGAAAATTATGAAGGAAGAGGCTGAGTATCTACTTGGTCTTGAAAAAGTACTCTCACGGTCAGTAATCGGGCAGACCGAGGCGATTTCAGCAGTATCACGAGCCATTAGACGTAACCGTTCTGGTGTGAGTGACAAGAAACGCCCGATTGGCTCATTTATATTCCTCGGCCCATCTGGTGTTGGTAAAACAGAGCTTGCTCGAACACTTGCGAAAGAATTATACGACCGTAAAGATGCACTGATTAAAATAGATATGAGTGAGTTTTCAGAACGGCACACTGCCTCTCGATTAGTTGGGGCACCGGCTGGGTATGTTGGCTACGAAGAAGGTGGGCAACTGACCGACAAAGTTCGCCGTAATCCATACAGTCTGATACTTCTTGATGAAATTGAAAAAGCGCACCCAGATATCTTCAATATGCTTCTTCAAATACTTGAAGATGGCGTACTAACAGATGCAAAAGGCCGCACTGTAGACTTCACAAATACTGTCGTAATAATGACTGGTAATATAGGTGCCGAACAACTTCAAAGAGAATCAACACTTGGATTCAGGGCTCAGAGCAAGAATCAGCTTGACGATTTGGACGAACTTCACGAAGACAACAAAGAACGAGTTCTTGATGAACTTAAATCAATAATGCGACCAGAGCTTATAAATAGAATCGATAAGGTCGTAGTCTTTAGGGCGCTTACTACAAAAGAAGCGCAGAAGGTACTAGACCTGCAACTGAGTGAACTGAACGATAGGTTGAGCGCTGAGCACGGAATAACGGTAGACGTTTCAACTGCAGCAAAAAAGCGTATTTTGGCGGATGGTTATAAGCCACAAAGTGGCGTGCGAACGCTTCGCCGAGCAATCCAGGACGAGATTGAAGACCATATTGCCGAAGGGGTATTAAAGGGGCTGTACAAACCTGGTCAGAGTATTTCACTTGATATTGTTAAGAAGAAGTTTCACTTTCAGACGGCTGGTGGACAGAAGGCTAGGCGGACGACAAAAACAAAGGTTACTACGTAGTATACTGTAATATATGAAGCGTAAATTTACAGGCGCTATTGCGCTCCTTGTAACAGTTGTACTTGTTGGTCTGGTAGTTTTAAACGCACAATATGTACGTGACTGGGCCGTTGTGCAGGCTACAGATGTTCAGCCCGCTGCTGCAGTATTAGAAGACAGCATTAGCCTTACGGATGCTGGGAGCTTCACATACGAAGCAAGCCTACCTGAGGTACTTGGGGCAGATACGTTTAATGCTGCATGTGGCAATGTTGCAAAAGAACAAAGTGTTGTACTCGGCTGTTATACACGGCAGCGATTTTATGTATACGATGTCACAGACCCTCGCCTAAACGGAGTCCAAGAAGTAACCGCGGCTCATGAGTTACTTCATGCGATGTATGAACGGCTCTCTCAGAGTGAGCGTGACAAGCTTGATAGGCAGCTAATAACTGCCGCAGCTGCAATACAAGACGAACAGTTCAAAGCCACCGTCGATGCGTACAAAGTACTCGAACCAAATGAAATTAGTAACGAACTCCATTCAATACTTGGAACAGAAATAGCGGTTTTGCCCCAAGCGCTTGAAGATCACTATGCACGATATTTTAAAGACCGTAGTAAGATTGTTCGGTATACCCAGGGGTATCAGGAACAGTTTGTCAGTATAGAGAATCAGATTAAGTCGTATGATCAACAGCTGGCGGCTTTAAAGCAACAGATAGAGGCGACTGAAGCTACTATTTCTAGACTTGAGTCACAGTTAAACTCAGATCAGCAACAGATGAGCGTTCTCCGACGTACTGATGTCGCCGCATATAATGCAATGGTACCAGCTTATAATCAGACGGTTAAAGAATATAATGTGGCAGTTACGACCGCGCAGCAGCTCACTTCGGAGTATAACGACATAGTTGCCAGTCGCAATGAACTGGCAGCAACTCAGACCGAGCTTACAAATCAGCTCGATAGCAATTATCAGACAAGATAACATGCAGTGGTATACTACTAGGTAGGCATGGCTAAAAATACACATCAGTTTATCTGTCAGGAATGTGGCGCAACTCACGGTAAGTGGGCGGGACGCTGTGCGAGTTGTGGTGCCTGGAATAGTTTGGTTGAACAACTCAACGTTTCTAAAGATCCTGCACTCGCCAGTGCGCGGGGTACAAAGCTTACTGGCACGCAGGTGGGAGTTCTTGCTAAAAAGCAGCGTTCAGTTCGGCTTTCTACACATGTATCTGATGTAGACTCTGTACTTGGCGGTGGCTTTGTAGCAGGTAGTGTGAACCTAATCGCTGGGCAGCCAGGTATTGGTAAAAGTACCTTGTTAATGCAGCTCGCCGCTGAGCTTTCTACGGATCATAGTGTGTTGTATGTAAGCGGTGAAGAATCACTAGAGCAGGTGAGTATGCGTGCTGAGCGTATTACACCAAAGAAGCAAGCGGTACTTCTTGCAAGCTCTACAAGCAGCGATGATATCGCTGAAACGATACTGGCTAAAGAACATCAGGTGGTAATTGTAGATTCAATTCAAACCGTATCGTGCCATGCGGTTACATCTGCACCGGGTTCGATTAGCCAGATAACTAATAGTACTTATTTGTTAACGCAGGCGGCCAAACAAAGTGGTACTACGTTAATAATTGTCGGCCATGTTACCAAAGAAGGCAGTATTGCGGGGCCAAAATTACTCGAACACCTCGTAGACGTCGTACTCAACTTAGAAGGTGATAGATACGGTGGTTTCAAAGTACTTCGTGCAGTTAAGAATCGATTTGGGTCTACATCTGAAGTTGGTATTTTTGACATGACTGAAAAGGGCTTATTGCCGGTAGCTAACCCATCTGCCGTGCTTTTAGCAGAACGCCAAGTTGCAGATGGCTCAATAGTACTCGCAGCTATGGAAGGTACCCGGCCAATTTTAGTAGAGGTTCAGGCGCTAGTGAACAGAACGAGCTTTGGCTACCCTAAGCGCGCTGCATCAGGTTTTGATTTAAACAGGCTTAATTTACTGACTGCAGTGCTTTCGCGCCGTACAAAGCTTGATCTGAGCGAATACGATGTGTATATCAATATTGTCGGCGGTATAAAAATCACAGAACCCGCTGCTGACCTTGCGGTATGTATGGCAATTGCCTCTGCCGCAAAAGGCTTGAAGCTAAAAGATGACGCCGTGGTGTTTGGTGAAGTCGGTCTTTCTGGCGAGGTGCGACACGTACCAAACATCGAACAGCGCCTAAAAGAGGTAAAGCAGCTCGGCTTCAAGGCAGCTATTGGCCCGAAGGCAGATACAAAGTCACCATTACTACAGTCCGTTTCAAGCCTCAAAGAGGCGTTGAACGAATATTTAAAATCATAAATTTAGAATTATATAAGGAATACATAATGTTAGAACTCATACTTTTACTTTCAATACTGAGCGTGGGGCTCGGTATCTATTCGGTAATACAAAATACCCCACTCAAAATACGACATAAAAATGCCGTGCTCCTCGATACAAGCGCTTTAATTGACGGCCGCATTGTTGAGGTAGTTAAATCTGGCTTTGTGCCATCGCAGCTGCTGGTGCCACGCTTTGTTATTGCTGAACTACAGCTACTTGCAGACAAGGCAGACCATATTAAACGCGAGCGAGCCCGTTTTGGCCTCTCTGTGATTCAAGACTTGCAAGCAAGCAGAGATGCCGATATTGCAATAATTAGCGATGACATTCCTGAAGAACCTGGTGTTGATGAAAAGTTAGTTAAACTCGCTAAAAAACGTGGTGCACTCTTATTTACAACTGACTTTAATCTTCTTAAAGTTGCTGAAATTGAAGGTGTGAGAGTCTTAAACATTAATGAACTCTCACAAAACCTACGGCCAACACGTCTCCCTGGTGAACAAGCTGAAATTAAAATTGTACAACGCGGTCAAGAACGTACTCAGGGTGTCGGGTATTTAGACGATGGAACGCTTGTAGTGGTAGAAAAAGCCGGAAGTTTTCAATCGCAAACTGTACCTGTTGAATTCACGCGGAATCTACAGACTTCTGCAGGTAGAATGATGTTTGCTAAAATGCTTGGATCTCCAAAAGTTAGTAAAATTGACGCTAGGTCAGTAACCGTTGCAACTAGACCAAAAGCATCACCTCGTACTACTACTGCTTCACCTAAACCTCGACCGCAGAACCGTCGCCGACCACAAACAGCTGAAGATAAACTCCTCGAATCTATTGCAAACCAGTAGCAGACTCCATTAAGTTAATGGTTATGGAATAAGTTCAGTATCACTTTTTGTCGACTGGTAGTATCCGACATCGGTGACTCGGACTTGTACTTCATAGCTGCCGCTGGTTGGGAATGTGTAAGAGGTTGAGTATTCCCCACTCGCTGAAGCAGGCTGTGAGTTTACAACTTGTCCGTTAACTATGAACTCAACAGTCTGTAGCGTATATTTACCTGTAGTTACGTAGGATTTAAGTGTATATGTTTTGCCTGAAACAGGTACAGTATCAATGCTTGCAGTAGGTAGCGGATCACCACAGATATGGACGTCATCTTCCTTGCTGATATCATACCCGTCTGGTGCAGCTCCTGGCGTTTGACTGCCTGGTTTTGTAGGGTCA
Organism: Candidatus Saccharimonadota bacterium; assembly: GCA_018061375.1. Lineage (GTDB taxonomy): Bacteria > Patescibacteriota > Saccharimonadia > Saccharimonadales > UBA7683 > JAGOUG01. The sequence continues at coordinate 3 of JAGOUG010000007.1, read as the reverse complement.
CTT
>JAGOUG010000006.1 GCA_018061375.1 Candidatus Saccharimonadota bacterium | reverse complement strand
CGTTTCTAGGTGGCCCGCACGCCAAAGCTACGACGAAGCGGCGGCAGAACAATTTGAGCTACTGAAGACCATCACAAGCGAAGTAAGAGAGGTGTTAGGCGTTATTGGATCGAATGACGTTGCTCTGACTACAGTTAATAGTCAACTTATCCTAAATAACGCACCCCTCCTAACCAAGCTCACCAAGGTTGGGTATATTCGTGAGGTTACGGTGGGCGAGGGCTTGCGACTCTCTAGTACATCAGAAGAAGCCTGGCTCGATCTAGACCAAGAGCAAATCACTAAATACCGTTCGCAACTTGAATCTAAGTTAGAATCAATTGAAAAGTCAGTTCATGCGCTCGAACACCGCCTCAGTAATGAAGGGTATGTCGCGCGTGCACCAGAGGCACTTGTGGCCGAAAGTAGAGAAGAGCTTTCGCGTTCACTAGAGCAAGCCGAACACTTGCGACAGCAGCTTAAGCACCTCTCAGACTAGATGGCCGCGCTACCCGAAGAACTGCAGAAGCTACTCCCACTAGACAAATCATGGATGATTCGAATGGGGATGCTCGACTTACAGGCGGGTAGTACCACCGCGCGTGAGTACCTTAAAGCGCACGAACCAGAGCTCGGTGATGACCTTCGTGCGCTCCTTAGCGTGCTGCAGAGTTGGGGTACAAGCACTACGCTTGATGTTGGTGAATCCGGAACGTTGTATCGATTTCTTCAGTTCTACCTCTGGCTCACTAAGTCTGATGTGCGGATAGTCACCCACGGTACACTGAAGAATCGGACTCTTACGTCCGACCCAAAGATAACCGAATATGCAATTCCACAGCTACTTACACTTGATGGTAACACGTCTCAGTGGGCGAGTGCGGCATACTTGTTTACAGATGTGCAAATACCAAAAGACTGCGGTATTCCGTACAAACTACAAACTACAATCGAAGCAAAGGCCAACTGGGCCAAGCAACAGCAGGCTGGTGAAGTCTGGAAGCCACGTACAGATATCACTATACAGCGGCAGACAGAAGCGTATTTCACCTACTTGAAAACCGGCACTACGGATTTTACGCCTCAACAAGCCGAAGACTTTCCTTTTGCCTGCGCATTTGGCCTCATCTCGCCCGAAGAAGGTGAGTTGCGCTGGCCTGCTCTACGTAATCACGAATCCGACAGAATCGCAGAGATGCAACAGCTTGTTACTGCAAATACGATAGATTCACCCGACCATAGAATTGTGCAAGCACTCGCCATGCGCTACCCAGATAGAGTAGTCACTGAGCGTTCACGAACAGCGGTCAATAAAACCTGGCCACAGTTCTGGGATTTTTTAAAACAACTGCAAGATAGTTTAAATAGTTGACATAATTATCTCTATATTTTAGTATGAAGTTTCGGTATCGCGCAGAAATGCTGCGATATCGCACCTTAGAAAAGGAAGAGTTCCAGATGGGGTCACTGATGCAACCCTGTTGTGCTTTAGTGACCCCATCTGGTAGCCAATTGGCCGATGACGGGGGCTAGAAGCCCATCTATCAGGAAGCAGCATACCGTGTTGATTGACATGCCTGACCGCCCGTGCGGTCGTGATTGCACCCAGCAAGAGCTCGATGAAGCCTGCCGCAAGGCAGAGAAGGACTCGAGTACCTTCCGACTGCTCACCGGCAAGCAGAAGGGCAAGCTCCGTCGCGGAACGCCCTACGAGCGCAAGGCCGTGCTGTGGAAGCTGTACGACATCAAGCTCGAGCAGGCGATCCAGCAGGCAAAGTTCTGCGTCGCGGACATGGGCCTCACCATCAACGTCGACATGACCCAGCACCTGCTGCTCAAGCCGACTGATGGCACGCTGCGACCGCGTCAGCGGGAGGAGCTGGTCCGCACGCTGTGCGAGATCAAGATCATCCTTGGTGAAGACCTGCCGAGCCATCAGGGCTTCGTCGCAGCCTGAGCCGACTCATGGCGGCCGACAGAAGACAGGTTTCAACCTGGTGGACTACGTCCTTAGCTTCTGTCGGCCCGGCCCACACACTCTTCCTTTTCTAAAATAAACCGGCCTCTGACGCTTAAGCGTCTTTTTTAATTGTTAAAAACTAGAGTTCCTGATGAGAGAGTAGTTCAGCAAATAAACCTTTTCGGGATTTCAGCTCTTCATAGGTACCTGAATCGATGATCTTACCCCCGTCAATAACCAGAATATTATCAGCGAATTTGATAGTACTGAGTCGATGAGCTATCACAACTGCCGTACGATTCTTTAACAACTGGCCCAGACCCGCCTGTACAGCTTTTTCACTTTCTGAATCGAGGGCACTCGTGGCCTCGTCTAGCAAGATAAGTTCAGGGTCACGCAGTATTGCCCGAGCAATACTAATTCGCTGCTTTTCACCTCCGGATAACTTTATGCCTCTTTCGCCAACGAGCGTATCGTAGCCATTAGGCAGTTTCGTGATAAATTCGTGGGCATGTGCAAGCTTACATGCTCTGACGACCGCCCCTTTTGATGCAGTAGGTTGCGCGATAGTAATATTCCCCAAGATGGTGTCATTGAATAAAGCCACATCCTGCATAACAACTCCCATTTTTTTTCTGACCGCTTCGTGAGCATACTGACCAAGAGGTAACTTATTTATCAAAATTTGTCCTTCGACGGGGTCATAAAATCGAAGTAATAACTTTATGATAGTGCTTTTCCCAGAACCAGATCTACCAACCAGTGCAGTAGTAGTACCCCTTATAATCGAGAATTCTAAGTTTGAGAGTGCAACTCGACTAGTGTTTGGGTAGGCAAAAGATACATCATTAAATGTGATTTCACCTATTTCATTAAGCTTGGCGGGTTTTGCAATATCTTGAACGTCATCTTCCTGATCTAAGATATCTAACGTTTCACCCACGGTATCGTCTATTCTTTTGGTTTCCGCCCACATATTATTCAGCCGATTTACAGCGGTGCTGATAGTGCCCAGGTATACGGCTAGCACATAAATATCGGTAGGGGATTGCAAACCGTTAAGTACTCTGTAGGAAAAAAGAGCAATTGGTAGACCGTACATCGCGATCTCTATTAAAGCGGCTATAAAGTTACGCCGATGCTGAAAAGACCACATACTATTCAAATTATTTTCATGCTGGTGCAATAGTTTGCTATACATTTTACCGCGCTCTCTTTGAATCCCGAGCGCTCGAATATCGGCCACAAAAGATATATTCTCTGTCTGTACGCCTCCCCATTCATTAATTAGCTTTCTGTTTTGTTTCCAAAACTTACTATTAGTTTTAATAGTCTGAAAAGTGTAGTACCAGTAGAGTGCGGCCAACAAAGAGACTACTATGGCCATTGGTAAAAATTTATAGCCGAGAACAGCGAGTGCGAACATTGCCTGCAATATGGTTGGTAGATAGTTTTCACTTACATTTTGAAGCCAACCAGCAAAAGCATGTGGTGACTGATTTACTTCGGAGGTTAGTTGCCCGGCACGACGTGTTTCATAATATGAGATCGGAAGCCGTTCTAGGCGTCGAACGGTTTGTTCGCGGAAAGATATTACCGTACGGGTGAAAGCATTGTCAGAAATAATTTCACCTAGCCAAAGAACGAAGGAAAGACCGATACGAATTCCTAGCCACAACAGGAGGGGGGCAATAAAAATTGATATATCCACCTTCTCTTGACTACTAGCAGTTATTAAATTATCAATAATTCTTTGTATAGCGAGCGGAACAGCAACAACAGCAGCTGACTGCAATACCCCAACTAACACAATGCCAACGAACAACCTTTTCCACCCCGGTAATAGTTTGAATGCACGTGAAATATTATTCATTGTATCTCCTTAATGTTCAGTTTAAATTATCACAATAAGTATACTAAATAACAAGTCTTGTAATTACGCAAGTATCTATGCTATTATAAAGGTACTGAAAAGTTTACTCTGGACTCTAGAGTGGCCAAACCGAAGACTTCATCTTTCTAAAACCAATGACATACGCTTAAGCGTCTTTTTTATTGTTAAGATGCTAATCTCTGTGCAAGTTCGGCAAGTGCAGCATTATCTGTTTCAATGTCGTCGTCGGGTAAAGTACGTAGCTCTTCGCCAGTATCAATTGGAAAGAGTTTTACGTGAACATGGTCAATGTCGAGCCCCTCTATGATTACCGCGATCCGTTTTTTGTTAGGGTACTCTCTTTTGAGTCGTTCGGCAACGTTTTTAACAGTACTCATGAGGGCCTGGTAGTCGTCGTTTGTAAGTTCATAAAAGTTTGGAATTTGTGTTTTTGTGACAACCAATACATGCCCTGGTTGGACCGGGTGAATATCCATGAAAGCGAATGTCTTTTCATCTTCATAGACTTTGTGACAGGGGATTTCTCCGTGAATGATCTTCGTGAATAATGAGTCTTCCATAGCCTTTAGTGTAGCAGTTTTTACATAACTACTAGAATGTTCCAACAGATGAGCGCATACTATAGCGTAGTGAACAGAGAAGACCAACCAGTAGTAGATGAACAAGAACGCATCGAAAACCGGGAATCCACCACAAAAAGAATAGTGAGAGGTGTCGGTAGGCTTACAACCAGAGCTGCTGTATTTGGTGCGCTTGGAATAACCGGAGGAATTGCACTTTCTACAATTGTCCCAACGGAGGTTCCACTCGGACCTGGCAGTGGCCGCGCTACCGTTACGCTCGATGGCAAGGCCACGGTCGATGCCGGCCTCATTGGCAGCGCCAGAAAAAATGTAGACGGGCCATCTTTTGGACCGATTGATCTGGGTATAAAAGTTCGAGCCAACGAGATCTCCGCCCTCAGCCGACCCGAGGACGCAGCACCGCTGACCGAACTGACCGTAGACTCGGTCTTTGAAGATATCAACGACACTAATATCTCTCAGTATGGTGAGTTATACCGAACTGCTAGTACAGAAAGTGATGATGTAACAGAGGCGCTTCGTACCAACACTCTAAAGCTTTCATTCCTTGTTGGGTCTGTCTGTTTGGCGTTATACTCTATCCCTGGAAAAAAGGGAAGGCGCGAAATTTACAACTCGGTTACATCTCGCAAATCACTCTTACTGCTTGTACCGCTAGTAACGGGGGCAACATTTGCGAGCGTACCCGCATACTCGCACCAGGACTGGAATCGGGTAAGCACCGAGTACGACGGTACACCCCTAGAAGGTGTAGAAATTAGCGGAGCCGCTGCTATGGAGCTTGTTAACAACTACGGCCAGAGAATTATGCGCTACATCAGAGAAACCGACGAATTCTATGACTCTGCAAAAGAAACTGCTGAGACTGAAATGGAATCACGCGTACTGCTTGGCCAACGCCCCGAAGATGCAGAGAACACCGTGTTCCTATTTTTCACGGATAACCACGGTAATACAGGTACGCCAAAAATCATGGCGAACGTTGCTGATATTGCCGGCGCTAAGTTCGCGGTTGATACTGGCGATACAGTCCCGAGCGGTACAGGGTATGAAGAACATTTTATTAGGCAACAGATGCGCGCCTTCAATAATAGGGATATTGAATTAATACAGGTCCCCGGTAATCATGATTCCCCAATAACAAGCGGATTCTTAAGGAAACGTGGAGCAAAGATTCTGTCAGGTACCGCGGTGAACGTATCTGGTGTAACATTTTTAGGTGACGCTGATCCTCGTAGCAGTCAGTTCGGACAGGGTCTCCAACAACGGGGGGGTAAAACTATTTCCGAACTCGGCACAGAACTTGCTGATAAATCCTGCGAAACTAAAGAGCCGACCATACTGCTTGTCCACGACAAGCGCGCTGCCGACGAGGCGCTCATGCGTGGCTGTGTAGACCTTTCGCTCTCGGGTCACACCCACAAACCAGAGATAGTAAGCACACTGCGACCCGACGACACTCTAACCAATAGAATTACCGGTGGCTCATCTGGTGGAGCCCAGGAATACACCCTAACATATGGCCCATTACAACAGGATAGTACATTTATGCTGGTATCAGTAAAAGATGGCCAGCTTAAAGGACGTCAATACTTTACGATCACCGCTGACGGAGAGTTTATAATCAGTCCAATAATCGATACACTTTCTAGCTAGTCTTCGTCTTGCTCGTCGGTCTCGGCTTCGTCAAGTTGCTCCAGTAATCTGTTATACCGAAATTCAAGTTCTTGATTCTTTAGTTCTAGTAGAGTAATTCTGTCTTCAACGGCAATATTACGACTAATATTTCCTTTGCCGTCATCAATATAGGCAAATACATACACCGACCTCTGGTCATTCTCAGTTGAATCATCATTTTTCTCTTCAGTCGTAGCGCCCACCTCGGCCTTTTTTACAAGTGAATCAACTGCAGCCTCAGCATCCTCATCGGCTTGGACTGATTGATAAATACTAAATAGGTCTTTCCACATGCTCATAACACCAGTATACACCTCTGTTGTAGCTACTCAAGCATAAATTAGAACCTATTCCCTATACCCCAAAACCTCTACTGTATAGCAGAGGTGAGGCGGGCAATGCCTTCAATAAACTTGTGTTTGAGGCTTCGATTTCGCCATCGCTTAAGATCGAGTGGGGTTGAACGCTTGAGATCTTTTGTTTGTACCTTCTTGAGAGTACTCACAACTGTTTTGTCATACAGAACCACCACACACTCAAGGTCGAGCGCAAATGAACGGATATCCATGTTACTAGAACCGATTACTGCAATATCATCATCTATGGTTAGGTGTTTTGAATGGAGAAGAATTGGCGCATTATACAAATATATTTTCACACCAGCTTCAAGCAGTTCCTCATAAAATGACCTCTGGGCGTTTCCTACTGCAGCTTGATCCATTACTTCAGAATTAATCATAATAACCTCGACTCCCCGCTGTGCAGCAGATCGACAGGCAACCATCAGGGATTCATCTGGTATGAAGTAGGGATTTGTAATTACGATGCGCTTTTTTGCCGCATACATCAACTGAGCAAACAACTGTAAATTACCGTACACTTCGTAGCCCGGGCCACTTGGTACTATTTGTGCCCGCACTGTACCAGTTTTCTTCGGTAACGGCCGTGTTTTAGGTGAAACAAGTTTTCTAAGTGTTTCGCCCGTTTCTGCAAGCCAGTCAGATGCAAATAGTGTATTTGCCTGCCGAACAACTGGGCCAGTGAGCTTCACTACAAGCTCATCGTAATAAATTTCATCTTTACGGTGGTATGTGCGATCTATCATATTCTGTGAACCAAGGTAAGCTACGGCGTCATCAATCACCACGATTTTACGGTGGTTGCGTAGATCAGGGCGGTTATATTTTTTCCCCAGTCGAAGTGGTAACATCAAGTGCCACTCTACGCCAATACGAGTAAGCTCTTTACGCATAAACTTACGGTTAGGGTATGCGCGGAAGCCCATGGCATCAAACATAACTCGTACCGGCACACCACGCGCTACTGCGGCTTCCATGGCGTCAAAAAGTGGTTTGGTTGTTTTGTCGTACGCAAGAATAAAATATTCAATGTTTACGAACTCCTTAGCCAGCGTAACCTGCTTCACGATTTCATCAATCGCTTTGTTATATTCAGGGAATATCTCTGCGGTATTACCCGACATTGCAGGAAGCTTACCGAGTGCCTGCGCCAGGTCGGCAATAGGCTGATAGCGTACAGCATTATCACTGAAGATATTTTTTTCAGATGGCAGGTGCTGAAGGTTCGATACAATCAGCTTATCGGTTTCTTTTTGCACCGCACGCCGTGATTTAGAAAGTTTTGGACTCCCGATTAAGAAGAAGAGCAAAATTCCGAGACCCGGAAGCAAGAACACCAGCAGTAACCAAGCAATGGCTGAACTTGGTGCGCGCTTTCTTGGAACGTAGAACAAAAACCATATTCGAAGCGCCCAATCTAACAAAAATAATAAAACTGATCCTGTGAGTATATTTTCCATAATGGCTATTAGTATATCAGATACCAACAGATACGCACACGAATCAGCCTCTGATAGGTTACTATGGGTAGATGATCAACTACTTAAAGAGCACGCAGCAGCAGCCTACAATTACCCGACAGGAGAAGCTCGAGCAGGGAATTTGGGTCCGGTGCGAAAAGCCAAATGAAGATGACAAGCTCCGCTTAGTAGAGCAGGGGATTGACGCCGACATTCTAACTGATGCGCTTGATCCACATGAGGTACCGCGTATTGAGACTGAAAGAAAACAGATATACTTTATTACACGTCTACCAGATACCGACGATGATTTTAACGATTTCACCACGCCAATACTGTTTGTTTTGGAAGATAAGTACCTAACCACAATCAGTCGCGACCCACTTGGCCGCCTCTGGCAGCCATTTATAGAAAATACTACTGTCCCAACCACGCAACACACCCGGCTGTTTATTTTAATGATGGAGGCTATTACAAAACAGTATCAAACAAGGGTGGCTTCTATCAATCGCCAAATGCGTGGAGTTACCAGTGATATTACATCACTGCGCCCGAAGGACATTTCTACCCTGGTAGAATACGAACGTAAGTTGAATGATTATCTTGATGCACTAATACCAACAAACACCGCGCTTGAAAAGTTACTCGGCGGTAAGCAGTTGCATTTGTATGAAGAGGATGCCGACTTAGTCGAAGATCTTTCGGTTGATCTTGAGCAGCTGATTGCGCGCGGCAAAAGTTTGCTTAGAACCATTACAAATGTGCGCGATTCGTTCCGTGCAGTTATGGATACCCGCCTTAACGAAACAATACGCCTCCTGACCGTCATAACGCTTGCTCTGACGATTCCAACCATGCTAGCGGGACTTTATGGCATGAATGTCGATTTACCCGGTAACGAGGCCTCTCCGCTTATGTTCTGGATGATCGCTGGAATTAGCATATTCACCGCAGGTGGTATGAGCTATTACTTCCTCAAAAAACGATAGTCTGGTTACGCGCCCGTTACAGTAAAGTAAAACAAGGCGAGCACTGCGACTAGCATAACCACAGACGCTAGCTTCACAAATATATTTGAAAGTACCCCGTTTTTATACTGGCCCATAATTGCACGGCTGTTTCCTACCCGAGAGATCATAAATAACAGAGGTACGGCTGCAATTCCATTAAATACGGCGGTAAATATGAGCGCATCAATCGGATCTATTCCTAAAAAGTTTATGCCGAGCCCAACAAGCGTAGCTAAAATAATAACTATATAAAAACCGTGGGCACGTTTGAATTTGCGGTACAAACCTTCATCCCAGCCAAACGTTTCACTAATTGCATATGAAGACGACCCAGCAAGTACAGGTACCGCTAGCAGGCCAAGGCCAATCACCCCAACAGAAAATATAAGTTTTGCTATCAAGCCTGCATTCGGAAACCCTTGCACGAGTGGTTCAAGCGCCTTGGCTGCATCGGCAGCAGTGTTGATTTCTGTAATACCGTTTTTAAATAACACAGATGCGCAGGCAACCACAATAAACCACGCCGTAACAGATGCGAGTGTCATACCGACAAAATTATCTAACCGAATGCTTTTTAGAAAATGCTTGGTGATTTTGGGGTCTTTGCCAGTAGTAGTAAGCCTGTGTTTAGAAATCTCCTCTTCTACCACCTCTGAGGTATCCCAAAAGAACAAGTACGGTGAAATAGTAGTACCAAGCATACCGACAAAAATATAAATTGTTTGAGAATTTATAACGGGAGTTAGAGTAAATGTACTACGGAATATTTCTGGCCAATCCTGTGCCACAAGGAGTGCTGTCACGGGGTAGGCGAGCAGGGTAATTGCCAACCACTTCAAAATTTTGGCGTACGTTTTATACTTCACAAACACAACAAGTAAAATAACCAGTGCTGCGTAAAACACTGCGAGTGTCGCAAACGGAAGATCAACAAATAGCTGAGTGGTGGCCGCCATGGCACCAAGATCTGCCCCGATATTGATGGTATTTGCAACCACCACCATCAGCACTGACATATACAGTAGCTTTCGGCTGTAGTTTTCTTTAATAACTGCAGCGAGGCCCTTGCCAGTTACGGCACCAATGCGAGAGCATGATTCTTGCACTGCAAGAAGAAGGGGATACATAAATGGAAACGCCCATAATAAGCCGTACCCAAAGCCTGCGCCAGCCTGAGAATAGGTAGCTATTCCAGATGGGTCGTCATCTGCTGCGCCTGTTACTAATCCGGGCCCTAAGATGTGTAAAAATCGACTGAATCGCTTTCTACTCATTGTATGCTTGCCGATATTATACGCCTGGCGCTCAGTCTTATTGATCTGACGCTTTAGCTTTCTTTCGGTCTTAGTTATTGAATTTAGTTTACGTGTCATGCCTACCTAAATGGTTATGCTTACTCACTACAGCTTACTATACTTGGCTATTGTAGCGGTAGAGTAGCCAGATACTTATGATTTGCGCTGTGCAGCCCATGTCATAACTACTGTTGCTGCCACGAACTGAGGGAGTATCACTAACAGTGCATCAGTTACAGATTCTTGCCCTCTCAGTGCCACAAATAGTACCGTCACCAAAAACAGTACGAATGGCACATACAGCGCCCAACCCTGCCAGGAACACGGGAGGTAACTACCTCTGACTTTTTTAAACCACTTGTGCTTCTTCATATTGTAATGATACCGTATTAAATCAATAAATAACCACTAGCCCTGCTATTTATAACGTGTTTTTTACTTCTAAGTTTTTGCCACTGGTCTGCTTGATCGTAATTGTAAAGCCGCTACACGCATTCTGTTTACTAGCCGTCTTATCAGAATCGCAACCTATAGACTTGTACGTATATGTTCCATTAGAAAGACTGTCCTGCATCAGTTTAGATATTAGCAAGTTATTCTTTATCCATGTTGCATCTTTCATATCCGATTCACTTGGGTAGTAACCGTTATCAGCATACTGTTTTTCCTCAGATTCGTTGCTAGATGTGCCACCAGCATAGAACGAGCCCAGTGTAGCTCCGAGAGCTCGACCACCGGCACCCGTGATGATGTCGCTTATCTGCGTATCTGTTGTCGCGGATTTTGTTGAATCCGTTGCGGCGGAAGACTGAGACTTTGATTTGCTTGTTGGTTCATCTTTGTTACCAAGCTGAGTGTAAGCGAACACCCCGCCGCCAACCAACAAAACAAGAGCCACTACTATAGCGATTATAATTGGTACCGTCTTTTTCTTTTTCTGCGGTGATACGGTACCTGAAAAAGCTTGTGGTTGTGTAAAATCCTGAGTAAAACTTTGCTGTGGTTGAGGCTGGACCACCTGGGGCTGCTGAATAGAGGGCTGGACTACCTGCTGTGGTGGTGCGGTATTTACTGGCTCAGTTTGAGGTGGCGGAGTTACGGGCTGCGGCGTGTTTTGATCTTCCATACGAGTTAATCCTTGTGGTTATGTATCATCACCAGAGTAAAACAAACGCCCAGCCTTGTCGAGTATGGCCTTCGTAAAATTAAAAGACCCCTGTGTTTACAGGAGTCAGTTATTAGTATGCGTGGTGCACCCGGCAGGATTTGAACCTACGACCTTCGGCTCCGCAAGCCGACGCTCTATCCAGCTGAGCTACGGGTGCATGGTGCACCCTTCACTTTTAAACAGCTGAACAGAGCGTCACCACTTATAAATAAACGGCGTTGCCTTGGCAGCTGAGCTACGGGTGCATATCATTCCGACGAATCGGAACGATTAAAATTTGAGGTGCTTCCCACATTAATAAATTGATGTAGAACAGATCAGAGTGTAGCACAAATACAGACCTGGTTCTAGATCTAAAAACGGATTCGCTTCATAAGTTGATCTACAGTATCGAGCTTACGTTCTTCGTGTGGCATCTGGGAAGCAAGTACGTCGAAGATCTTTTCACCATCGTTCGGATCAAAATAGATAGTGAGGAGTGGCATAAAACGCTTAATTGGTATTAAAGAAATACTCCAAAGCGCACCCTCGCGCGTTAAGCTAAATGAACGAAAATCATTGTATCTATATCGCTTATCACCAACTTGTATACCTGTTGGAAGTAGGGAATACTGCATGGTACGAGGCTTTTGTTTAGCCGTGACACCGAAGGCGAGTACCGCAACCAATACGACAAATGTAGAAAATACACTTCTGGTGATTAAGTATACCAGTCCACACATAAAGAATGCGCCGACCGCAAGTATTACAAACCAACTATTATTTTTTTCATGATCGACAAACTCAGATGCCTGCCACTGAATCGTCTCCGTTGGTGGAGTTACTGGTCCAGAATCTTGCTCAGTAGGATTCTGAGGAGATGGCGCCGCCACTCCCGTCGGAGTATAGGTAAACTGATTCTCGCCATCACCCTCATTCATATGCATAAGTGTACCGCAGATGCCCCAAATCAACAATCATCTGTGATTTAAATACGCATTATTGACAATATGTACAATTTATGCTACATTTATAGTATAAAAGTTAAAATAAAAAGAATCTATTTAAAATGTCAGAAACACTACCACTACAAGATTATGCCGAACCACCAGACACAACATCGGCCGAGTTTGCCGACGTCAAACCAACGGTCCCTGTTGAGTTCGTTGAAACTACCCGTAAACTTGAGGGCTCTACCGACCTTGCAGAACGAGAACAGCTTAAGGCCGAGGCCGCTCAAACACTGAGCCCTTTTCTTGAGCTTTTACAGCCTGATCAGGTTGGAGACTTTCTTGACCAGGTGAACCATGAATACGCCGGCGTATTTGCGGGTCAAGACCTGTGCTTGTTATCTAGTAGTCGTGAGAACGTAATCATCGTATCTCCTGAAGGCAGACTCGAGGAGCTTGCAATAACGCCAGAGAACGCAAAAGATGTTCTTAGGTCTATCAAGGGTGTCGACAAAGAGACTATGCAGGGCCATAGCTACGCGCTTCGACATGAAATAATGAAACGATCCGAGGGTAAGATCGTAACAGATCAAGCTTATACCTACGACGAAGTTGGACCTTCAGATGATCTTGACTCATACCTTGCCGACCCCGAACACTGGATCCCCGAGCGACGAGCGATACAAGAACAAATCATCAATGATGAATATGCTCGTGCTCGGGAGTTGTCAGGACGGCTTCATGATAATGAGCCAACCGTTTACGCACTTCGTGGAAACACTGCTGCAGGAAAGACAACGGCAGTTAAGAAGAATCCTTCGTTCGCTAAAGCATTAGACTCAAGTGGTGAACCTACGGGAAGTATTAACCCTGATACATACAAGACAATTCTAAAAAGTATCGAGGCGGAACGTGGTACCGAAGTGATTAGTCATCACCAAGCTCATGAAGAAGGTTCGATGATTGCAAAAAAGATAATGGAGAAAATCGCTGCTGACGAATCATCACTTGTAATCGATAAGAGAATGTCAAAAACCAAAAACCTAACTGAACTCAGCAAGCTAGCTGAGGCGTCAGGGAAGGAAGTAAAGATTCTTGATGTAGATATCCCGCTAGAAATTAGCTTGGTACGTGTTTTGGAGCGCCCAATCGGAGGTGAAGCACCTAATGTTCCTTTTGGTGCAATCGCTGAAGGCTATGTTGATATTAGAAACAGCCGAAATGACATCATTACGCTAGTAGAGCAAGATCCAAAGATAACAGAGTACGTACTAATGGTCGCTGATGAAACTGGCCAATCAGTTGAGGTTGCAAAAAAGACTGCTGACGGCCTAGAGATTCACCCCGATCAAGAAGCACTATTTAGACAGTCGATGGATACTTCTGGGTTATCTGAAACGGTAGAAAACTTAGCTCAAACCGAAATCACAGATGAATACATCGAGAATTATATCGAAAAAGTTTTTGCTGACGACACAACCAGCAAATACGCTCAGAGCGCGCGGGCGGCGCTAACGCCCTATAGGGGAATGACCCTAAAGCAAGCACTTGATAAACGGGCGGGTCTACTTAATGAAAGTGAAGGAGCATAGTACAATGGAACACATGAATACAGACGAACGGTCCAATGATCAAACACGACGAACTAGCGTGGGAGAGTCGGCAAGTGCAAGAATATTAAGAGAGGTACGACAGGCCCAAGAAGCAGAGGACACCAAACGAGAACAACTTATCGCTCAAGCTATTTCAGAAAATCCTGACAAAGAACCTTTTGATGTTGATAGACTGCGTACTGTATATGCAGTTGGCGAAGAAGCAACTGGGAGTGATCTGGCCCAACTCCGCGGTAAATACTATCTGGGCTTTCCGAGTGCAACAACTCTTGCTGAATTTGGTGAGCAACTGACTTGGCTCGATCACAACGAATCTAACTAACGCTCCAGGAGGTCATCCTGCGCCTTCCGTAGTAACGATAAGCTTGTATTCACTGCTGTTTTTAATGTTACGCTTGTTTGGTGATATTTATCAAACTGATGATTATTAACTACGACAATTGTGTCCTCCATAATGGGCAGAAAGTAGTCTTTTAACCAAGGTTTTCCCAGGGTTACTATAGAACCGTACACACTTGTTAGATTGTCGAGCATGTCTGCCATTTTAATAAGAATTACCTCGTCGCAATCATTTGCGAGTTTCTCTATATACTGAGCCCTGTCGGCATCACTCTGTTCGTTGGTCAATGCAAAAATGTACTCATCAACTACTGGTCCAAATTTGTTGAGTATTTCTGCCCGAGGTATATCGGTGTCTTCGTAAAGGTCGTGCCCAAGAGCTGCAAGAATCATGGTCTCGCAAATGTCAGCCGGGACCTCGCCAGCTTGGTTTATATACTCCAACAAGAGTGTTGCGACCCCATAGCAATGATGCCAGTAGGGTATCTTCTCCGTGGCATCACGATATTGGTCACCGTGATACATCTGTACCACTTTGAGCATTTGTATAAAAGTTGTATCAATCACTTATCTAGAATAGCGTTTTATAGTAATCAAGCCAAGCGTTCATCTCTTTGTCGACAACCTCTGACCCTTCTGTTCGAATAGTGCTCGGCGCATTCGCATAGAGCTCATCACGCCCTCTGTAAGTCGGTAAGTCGTGCCCAGCACGCATTAATACCCAGGCACTCAAGGCCTTGGCTGATTTGCCGCATCCATCTGCAAAAAAGTGGTCGGTAAGATCTATTCGATATTCTACCCAGCCAGCTAACTCAACAGGGTCAGTATTGGGATCGTTTAATCGATCGAGAAATGTTGAGTAGAATTCTTCCATAGCAGAGTCAAGCTCCGCAACTTTTGTGTATGCGTATTTCAGCGAGTCGGCGCCAGAACGTATTAACATACCCTCTTTAACAATACCTCCATTGATTTGAGCCGCAACTGCCTCAACAAATCCACGAAGATCCTCGGGTGATTCAAACATTTCACCTCGGTGTTCAAACAACACACCTATTGCCTCGGTAAAGTTTTCTACCGCAGTATCTGCAACCTGCTCGCTCGACATCCCACCGACCATAGATTCCTGCTTTGTGGCACTTGCACTCGTATCCACCACACCTCCTGCCGTTCTACTGGTTGCTCGGAGATTAGCAAGAGCCTGATCGACATATGCCTGTTCGCCTGCGTCTAATTCGCTTGAATCTAGCATTTCTTGATGAGAAATAGCTGATGAAACATCACCGTCAGCAACTGCAAGCTCGGTCCCAGCCTTACCCAGTTCATGCACAAGCTCTAAGGGAACGACCTCAGCCTCTTGATTCTCGGTTGACGTAACTGGTACTGCTTCTGTCATCGACATTTTCTGTTACCTTTTTGTTTTATAGTTTATGTATATATATTAGCACATTATATAGTGTCTTGTCAATACTCTGAATTCGCAGCTCTCAAATGTGCAACTGCTTGAGTACTATTCTTCTAGGCGTGAAAGCTAATTGCTCCGTAGCGCCACACCCGAACCTGTAACTCGAAGCCCGCACCTACTGCTTGAAAGCTAAATCCAATATACAAGACATCGGATTGACCCCCTTGGTGGTGACTCAGACGGTTAGCACCAGAGCTTGCCCGATAGATAGATCGACTAGGGTGTAGTGAACATTTGCAGCCTTGGCCTTCTTGAGTAAGTCAGGAAAATCCACGTTGAGGGTGTCCTGGTAGTCCTCGGGGTCCAGTACATGAATGGCAACTCCGCTTGGCTTCAATTTTGAGAGCGAGCTCTCTATTAGAGCCCACTGTTTGTCTTTTGGGATAAATCTCAGGAGTACGTGGGCGAATGTGATGTCGTAGGGCCCGAATAGCAACGGAAGCGTACAGTCGTGCTGATACACCCCCACGGCACCATCCAGATGCTCTGTTGTTATATCAAACGTGTTAATACACACCGGCTTGTTGAAGACTCTTGTAAATATTGATTTATGACCCTCGACGAACCTTACGTCTCCACATCCCATCACAGCAATATCGAGGACCTCAGATTTGAAACGCAGCTCGAGCTTGGCCTGAACTCTACGAAGCTCGTCCTCTTTCTCGTCAAGACGCCGTTGAAGCTCCTCGTCAGGTTGATTCGCATACTTCTGATGGTATGTATCTAACATAAATTCATTGTAACAAAGGAAGCGAACTTTCCCTGCCAATTTTGGCCGAAAAATACTCTCCGGCCTGGGTGGGGTTAGAGTTGCCCAACCACGCGATCGGTACAGCGGGTGGCACAACAAACCCCGGTCACCTGATGGCAACCGGGGTTCTAACTTGACCAACTTGGCGGAGAGGGAGGGATTCGAACCCTCGGTACCATTGCTGGCACGCCGGTTTTCAAGACCGGTACCTTCAACCACTCGGTCACCTCTCCGTGTCTGTGCTTTATTACAAGCAAAGACTATTCTAACAGATGTCGGTAAAGAAGTGTACCGTTACTTCGGCAAATGTCGCGCTACTACTACGGCGTCTACATGTGCAGCGCCGTGCTTCCTGAGCAATCGAGCTGCGGCCTCGAGTGTTGCTCCGGTAGTGAGAACATCATCAACGAGTAAAATTGTTTTGCCCATTACTTCTGATTCGGGGGTGGCGAGTGCAAAACTATGTTCCATCTGTTTAATACGCTGGGTACGCCGCTTGCCAATCTGATCGGCTGAACTTGTTCGAACGAATACCTCGAGGTAGGGGAGTCCGCGGTTCCGGGCAAGCGACCGCGCAAGTACGACGGCCTGATCGAATCCTCTCCTACGTATTCGGCGCGGGGCAGTTGGAACCGATACTACGAGTGTAGCCTCATCGAGAAAAGGGACGAGATCTGAAAGGTAGGCTCCAAACTGGCGAGCAAGCATTCGTTTACGTTGAAATTTCAACTCTTTAATTAACGTTTTTAGTTCACCTCGATACGGACCGGCCCACCATACTCGCCGCAAACCAGAGTTACAACTACTGCAAACACGGTTCTGTTTAGTTAGCTTGTTGCATATATAACAACGACTTTCTTGGTCTGAAGATATAAGCATAAAACACGGTTCGCAGAGAGGCCCTTCCGCGGCATGACAGATGGAGCATGATTGGTAGGTCAAAAAGCTTATGAGTGATTCTATGGGGTTCATAATCATATTTACAACAGTTAGTACCCGAATTATTGCACATCTGTCGGCCTATTCGCTATAATGCACACTAGTTATTATAACTGCGAGAAAGTGGAGGAACTAGGATGGCACGACGCCAAAAAAACGACAACGATTTATTAATGGAAGATGAATTGACTGCTGCGTTCCTCGATGATGCTACACCAATGGGTGTTGCTGATGAACCAGCTACGACTATTCAAAGCGCACCAGCAAACGATGAAGACTGGGACGACGAACAAATGCAGGACATGCCCGGCATGCTAGCTGTAGATGTATATGAAACAAAAGAAAAACTATACGTAAAAGCACGTACTGCGGGCGTTAATAGAGATGATCTAGATGTCAGCATTGCTGATAACACACTTACAATTAAGGGCACACTCTCTAGTGGTGACGATGTCGAAACTGAAGATTACCACATTCAAGAATGTTATTGGGGTGAATTCAGCAGAACACTCGCACTACCTGTTCCTGTAAAGGAAGATGAAGTAGAAGCGGTTCTAAAAGACGGCGTACTCACAATCGGCTTCACAAAACTTAAGCAAGAAGTAGTCAAAAAAATTACTATCAGCTAGTTTTGGAAGTTGGAAGATAGACGTTGGTAGTTGGTATAAGGCGCTCCGAAAGGGGCGTCTTTACATTTTCGCAGACCCATCAAGATCCCATTCGTCATCCCGTGCTCCGACACGGGATCCAGTAATAAATAATCAACCTCTCTGGGGAATTATTCAGCGACCACCCGAAGTATCGTAGAACACGGAGGAGTGAATCAAGGCAGTACTTTTTTTGCATCCACAACCGAAAGACTATATGCAAAAATGCTTGTCATTGTACTGCCGCACTTTGGAGTGATCGAAGATATATCGAGTGGTTGATGCCATGATGAAAGTTTTTAGCTTATCCGCCGGCTGGCGGATGACACCCATATTCCGCCTACTATCTACCGACTTCAACCTTCCAGCGTTCAAGCTACGGGGCTACATTAGAAATCACGAAGCGTACAATCACCTGAGCGAACAGTACAATCACGAGGCCCACGATAGCATAAAGGATGGTGTTCTTGGCTGCTGTAACCCCCGTGGAGTCACCACCACTAATAATATAGCGGAAGCCGCCAATAATAATCATAATCACCGAGACAGTACCAACTACGATTGAGAAGATGTTTATAATCCGCTGCATTGCACCGGCAAGTGTTTGATCGCCAGAAGGCGCACACGACTCGACGTTTGTAGTCGGGCTTATTGTACCGGTTTCAGTACTAATAACACCTTTACATACGTTATCGGCAATAGACTGCGCGTAGAGCGGCTGAGCAACAAGAACAATAGGGGACAGTAGAGCAATGAATGATCCAATAAGTAGGGCAGCTTTTTTTATCATAGGTTTCCTTTTTTACTACTGTTCGTATTATATCACGACTATAAATGAGTGATAGAAAATACCGGCATGTGCCGGTATTTTCTATTATCTAAGCTGTGGTATCTGCTTATACATTTGTAAGTACGAAGCGTACAATTACCTGAGCAAAAATCACAATTACAAGGCCTACGATTGCGTAGAGAATTGTGTTTTTACCAGCCGTAACACCACCACTGTCGCCACCACTGATGATATAACGGAAACCACCGACGATTATCATAATGACTGATACAGTACCGACAACAATTGAGAAGACATTGATGATCTTCTGTGCAAGACTGGCAAATGTTTCACCACTTGCGTCTTCGTTACAATCATCCGCTGTCGTACCAGAGTTGACGCCTGAATCAGGGTCAGTGACAAGTACACCCTTACAGACACCATCGGCAGTACTCGCGTGCACGGCTGATGGCACAAGCGCTACAGACGGGGCAACAAGCACAGCGATTGCTGCTACTGATGCGATAAACTTTTTTAAAATTGACTTCATTTTTTTCTATTCCCTTTCATTATGTATGAGCTGATTATACCGAACACCTCGCACTACGGCAAGTACTGTTTACGCTACGATACTACTACTGATTTGTGTGGTCTTCTTCGGAGGCGTTGCCGGTGTTGGCTTTGCTGCTGTAGTGCTAGAAAGCACAAAGATAACAATCACCTGAGCGAATATCACAATAACCAAGCCGATAACTGCGTACATGATTGTATCTTTTGCGGCCTTTGTAGCAGAAGAATCACCGCCAGAGATAACGTACCTGAAGCCACCGATGATTATCATGATTACTGAAACAGCACCCACAACTATAGAAAACACATTAATAATAGTCTGTAGTATTGTAGTGAAGCCCTTCTGACCAGCAGTGGCATCATCACACTTTGCCGTCGGATCCAAAAGCTTAACACCATCACATGCGTCAGCTGCCGCGTCTGCGTAGGCAAACTGCGGGACAGAAAGACCCGCAACAGCAAGTAGACTTATCACGATGGCAGCAAATTTTATTCTTTTAAACATTTATATTTCTCCTTATCGCTCTATTATAATCTGCTCAGCACAAATGTGATAATTGTTTGTGCAAAAATAACCACCACAAGCCCAATCACTGCATATAAAATAGTGTCCTTGGCTCCTTTAGTGGCATTACTGTCACCACCAGAAACCACATACCTAAACCCACCAACAATGATCATGATCACCGATACTGCACCAGTAAGCACCGTAAGAGTTTGAATTATTTTGTAAAAGATCGACGAAGGGCCAAGAATAGGCGAAGTACTGTTATTCACCGGGTCGGTTCCGCCTGTACCTTTTGACCTTTCATCACAAAAAGCGCTGTCTTGTGCTTCTCCACAAAAGTCGCTTACTGCCGATGGGCTACTTTGAGCATATACATGCGAACCTAGAACAGTTGTCACTGAAAATACCGCTACTAGAATTAGGCCTGCATATAGCATTAGTTGTTTTGTATTCAATATCATCCTCATCTTCCAAGCCAACTAAATACTATACCTATAATTGTGAACACCGAGATGCCGAGTACCAAGCCGAGTACTGCGTAAGTAATTGTCTTCTTGGCAGATGCTATTGCATTACTATCTCCGCCAGAAATTGTATATTTAAATCCACCAATTACAATAAACAGCAGCGCAATCATTGCCATTGCTCCAAATATCAGCTTTAGTACAGTCTCAGCAATTGATGTGTTACTGCCACAGCCATATGTAGGTAACCCGAGCCTTCCGGCTGAAAGTAAGCCTTCTGAATTTGCCTTACACCCACTGGGAATCGTATCAGTGACGGTTGTATCGGCGAATACGGGCACATTGACACCAATAACGGCAGAGAGGATCAAGAAGAGTACTGCGCCAATGCTTACAACTAGTGATTTAATACTACTCATGCTACCTTAAATACCGTTGTAAGTATAAAACTGATTATCCAAGTGCTGAGTATCGCGATTACAAGTCCGATAAGCGCGTTTACCATCGTACCGCGGGCAGATTTTATTCCCTCCGGTGAACCCTGGCTCGTGATCATTTTAAATGCACCAAATATGAAGAATCCCACTGCAACAAAGGCGCCAATACGCAGCAGTGCGTCTATAATCCCCGCCAGAATCAGCCAAATACTACCTATTCCATATGTATTAAAGTCTAGCTCGCCACAAGTTCCTGGCAAATATTTATACCACCCCTCTATTCCAAAAAAGGTGTTGTTGGTACATTTTGCAAACATTGATAACGCGCTCATATCTTTACCTAATACTAATACATTTTAGCGGTGTGGTCTAGAAGCTAAATACACCGCCCGGGATAAGCCACTGGAGCATACCAAACATTGTAAGATATATTAATATGCCGATTATTATATTGTTGATTCTAGTTTTCGCAGCTGCAACAGATTGCGGATTCTCCTGGGCGGCTGAGTACTGAATTCCGGCTATAACTAGTCCGAAGACAGAGAGTATACCGATCCCAACAATCAACCACCTAAGATAAATAGTAAGTCGGTCCATAAATACACTCCTCTGCGCAGAGTCATTTGTGTTCACCGCTTTATTACCGCTACCTGTATTCCCGCCGGCTGGATTAGCCCATCCGTTGTCTGCTGCAAAAGCAGTATATTCCTCTTCCTGGCAAGTAGGGTCAGGGTTGTCAAAGCCACACGTGTATCCATCCAAAGCAGTAAACCATTTACTCGTAGTCTTAATCAGCACATAACACCGAGTTGCTGACTTTTGTGCAGTGTCCGGCTTTTTGCATTCATCCTTAACCACTAAGCCATCTGGTGTATAGTTTATACTTCCGAGTAATGAAAGCTCACATTCTGCTCGCTTATCAGATTTGGTATAAGAGCACCACTTGTCAATCTGTGTATTGATCGTACTTAACTTCTGCCAACACTTGTACCACCCCTCTACTGGGTCTGGGCAAGTTGAAGCTGACGCGCTAACAATGTCGTCTCTGTTGGTATGTATGGTTACTGGTGGGCTTCCGAGCAATAATAGTGTCGCACTGAAAACTGTACTTAATACAATGATTCTGATTTTCATACTAATTAGTATGAATAACTGCGGAGGTTTTAGCAAATAGTTCATGAGAGTACACCCCGGAGACTGTTTGTATTTATGTTTTACATCTTATACACTATATCTAAATACTATGAGAAAAATCACAAGAAAATTTTCATTCCTGGGCATAGCCTTTATTGTGCTTCTTAATCTCATAGCACCACTTTACCCAACACAGAAGTCTAGTAGTACCGCATCTGCAGCGCCGGCCGTCGGAACTGAAGGCGGTATATGGATTAACAAGTACGAAATCGTGCTATACAACAACGTCTTCAGGGCTAAAAAAGAAACCGTTGATATTGGTGGTAAACAATATGAAGTCTATGGTGGCGGAGAAGTCTTTAGGAATGTGGACTATAAAACCGGCGATGCAAAGAGTGACTTTATCCTGGACAAAGAAGAACGCCTTGATATTGGCTCCTCGACATACAAATTAGTAGATGACGATAATTCGGCTAGAGATGGGTGTGCCGTAATCACATTCTCCGGCGGCCCACGTACCGGTAGTCTCAGATCAACCTGTACCGGTCAGTCGATGACGACCAGTGTAACTATGGAACGAACCGAGTCTGCTGACGTAGATGCATATATTAATGGTGATGAGATCTACATGCCACTGTATGTATCTAAAGTTACTGGGATTCCAAATAACCCCGAAGAAGGCAGTGATGTAAACGGGACACTCTCTAGCAAAGGGAAGTTTGTAAAGGAGGATGGCAAGGATCCTGGCAATACGGGCTACGCAAAGAGAGAATATGTTAATTGTTCAGATGGTAAATGCTATACGGGTACCGGAAAAGCAGGTGAGCCCGGGTCAAGCTGGGCAAGGATCACCGGTCAGCCGAGCGGCACCGACGGTAAGTATCGAGAAATTATTCAAGCAAGAAGGGATAGCCCGTCAGGCTGTCAGGGCGACTGCAGCGCTACGATAGTAATCAAAGCAAGAGCCATTTCTGGACGAGATTACAAAAGAGATCTTTCTTCGCAGCAAAAAAAAGCTGAGGAGTTTCAGCTATCAAACGCTAAGCGTATCGCTTTTAGGGACTTCTTCTCTATAGCAAGCAACAAAAAAGTTGCTGAGGAGATTTGTGCTAAAACGCTCACACGGGGCTTCAATGTTGAATACACTATAGATACACTTGTCAATCCGATACCTGGCCCATACTACGACTGCTTACTGACGGGATTTAATGGAAATGCATCATTTAATGCCATAAACGAGATGGCCGGAGTACCTGTCGGTGCACCAGCTGACCTCACCAACACGTCATCATCCCAAAGCTGTGGTGGCAGCATCCCTATAATCAGTGACCTCGTTTGTAGTGTTACGGAATGGCTGTTTAATCTCATCTTTGAGATGTTTACGGGGATTATTGAATGGATGGCTCGTCCACCAGATATGTTCGCAGAACAAAATAGCACACTTGAAGAATCGATGAAGAACCTTAGGAATGTCGCAAATATACTGTTTGTTTTCGCGTTTCTAATGGTCGTATTCCAGTACCTCACAAATGTTAATGTTGTTGATGCTTATTTCATAAAAAAGTTTATTCCGAGGCTTCTTATTGCGGTTATATTAGTGCAGGCATCATTCTGGATTACTGCAGAGCTCAATTACTTCTTCTATGATCTTGGTAGAAGCATTCAAAGTATTATATTTGCAGGGCAACAGCCCGGCTCGTTACAGTTAGGAGACGGCGCAGCGACCCTACTGACTTTTGTTGGACCAAATATAGTCGGTATATTACTAATACTTGGCCTTATAATGGCACTGGTACTACTGGTTACATTAATAATTCTCGCCATTAGGTATGTACTGCTTATTGTACTCGCAATATTCGCACCGATTGCCTTTGCCTGTCTCGCCATTCCACAACTAGAGGGTATAACAAAGAAGTGGCTCAAAATGTATGTGCAATTACTTATGATGTATCCAATTATGATGCTGTTTATTGCCGCATCCTCAATTGTTGGAGACGTATTTGCAGGTGGTGGAACGATACTGCAAATAATGGGTCTGGTGGTTCAGATATTACCATTCATCATCCTACCGTTTACCTTCAAGTTTGCTGGTGGAATTATGGCTGGAGTATCCGCAAAAGTACTTAGTGCTCCAAAGAAAGGCTACGGGGCATATAAAAAGGGTGAGGGTCTGTATGAATCAAAGACCGATGCCGGACGTGCTCGGGCTGATCGTAAGAAGATCATGGAACAAAACAAAGCAGACAGAGCGAGACGAACGGGTACGGCCGACGCTACTAGGCGAATGCGAGAGGCTGCATCCGGCGGTGGTTATCTTGCACGACGAAGAGCGTTCGGTGAGAGTGCGACTAATGAAGATATGGACCGACTCACCAGCCTACGAGAAGAGGGATTACGTAGCCAAGACCTTCAAGATGCTAAGCATCGGCTTGATAACTCTCAGCATGATGTGGCTCGGTCGGTAATAACAGATCGAAACAACAGACCGCTGGTCAATGCCGCTGGTCAAGCGTATGGTGCGGCCGGAGAAGACAAGGACACTGACGACCTGTACAGACGAATTGCATCTGGTGAACAGGTTAGCATTGAAACTACTGATGCTGCAGGTAACAGAACAGTCCGCCGACTTGGAGGTAATGAAGCAGATGCAGAAATGGCAATGGGCCAGCTTGCATCATTTGGGCGAGATGGGGTTGTCCGTCAACTACAAGCCGACCCAAGTGTTGACCAGGCTGCATTACAAAGAGCAATAAACACCAACTCAGGTGCGCTTGCTGGCAAGGCACCTGATATCGTAAAGGGTGCAACCGCAGCTTTCGAGGGTGGAATGTCAGCACCTGCATTAGCAGGTTTCTCATCTGGCACTGTCGACAGCCTCTTCAGGGAGGCCTCTACGAACCCAACCGCACAAAGTGCACTCGAGAGCTCACTCCAAGCACTAGTACATGGACCTGATTCGAAACCTCTATCTGACATGTCAAGAGGAACTGCCGAGGCGTTGCACAGAAACCTAACAGCACCTGGGGCAGCCCCTGTTGACCCAGCAATAATTGCAGCACTGGCCGCTAAGTTATAGGCTTAATTATATGGCGACACATAAAGTACCTCAAGATGTAGAAACTGAAGATAAACTTATTGGCTTCCTTAGTCTGAAGCAGTTTATTTTTGTTGTTGTGGGCCTCGGCTTTGGGTACTTAATGTTCTTCTTTGCTACAAAAATTAATGTGCTCGTTTCGTTAATTTGGCTACCATTTACAGTAGTTCCATTGGTGCTCGGTCTCTACCAGCGTAAAGATCAACCGGTTGAGGTGTATCTTGCGTCGGCGATTCGGTTTCATCTTAAGCCTCGGACACGTAAATGGGACCAAGAGGGTTATGAAGAGCGGGTGATTGTAACGGCTCCGCCAAAGATTGAACATAATTACACTAAAAGTTTTAGCGGTGAAGAGGCGGTAAGTAGACTTACAGGGCTTTCACACATGATGGATTCACGCGGTTGGGCAAGTCGTCTTTCTGGTGACTGGCAGAACCCTCAGCTAGCCGTAGCTGCCGCTTCCGAAAATCGACTAGTGCAACCAGGCCAAGTTGCGCAGGCAGATGCCTATTTACAAAACTACATGCAACCGGCAGATATTATGGACGAGCAAACCAGTGTGGTTGCCCGAGATTTTCAGTCCAAAATAGACCAGACAGATGACTCTACCCGCGCACACGCCATGAAAGCGCTTGAAGAGGCGAGAGCACCGCATGTAGAAAAATACCCTCAGATGAAGCAAACTGTCATTCAACCAAGCGAACCGTTGAAACAGGTGCGCCCAGAGCCCGTAATGCCCGTTGAGGAGCCTGCCATAGTGGAGCCTACTCCAACTATTGAGCCCGAAGCCCCAACACCAATCATTGAAGCCGTACTACCAGAACCAATAAAAACCGACGACGGCTCAGTCGAAATATCCCTCCACTAGTTTGAGGGTCAGAATTTGGACGCTGGTAGGTGGTAGGTAACAGGTGATTTTTGAGGCCGTCATCCGCCAGCTGGCGGATCCATTAATAAGTAGGT
>JAGOUG010000005.1 GCA_018061375.1 Candidatus Saccharimonadota bacterium | reverse complement strand
CGCTGACACTGGGTTAGCGGCTGGAGTCTCTTCAAAGAATAATTTAAACTTTTCGAGCTCTGACTTCTGGTGTTTCATGGGTTTGTTACTCATGTACTCCAATACTAGCATAAGCTAGTTAGTTTGTCAATATTGTCAGACTTCGACCTTTATTATTAAATTTCTGGCCCGACAAGAATTAATCATATCACGAGGCGCATTTTTTACGCAACTTTGCTGTGGAAAATGTTGTATTTCTTGTGTATAAAACAGAGGTGGAGTATACTACTAATAATGTTTACAGAATCTAAAAAAATAAGCGCTTTCAGCCGCACCGGAGTGCTAAAGGTGCGTAGTTATGAGATTCCTACTCCTACGTTTATGCCAGATGGCACCAGAGGCGCTGTTAAAAGTCTCACGCCAGAGATGGTGCAGTCTACTGGCGTTGGTGTAGTACTCGCTAATACGTATCATCTTCATCTTATGCCCGGGGAGGATGTAGTGGCAGAACTCGGTGGTCTGCATGCCTTTACAGGTCAGAGCCTTCCGCTTTTAACAGATTCTGGTGGGTTTCAGGTCTTTTCACTCAGTCATATTAATAAGATTACTGAAGAGGGGGTGACATTTAAAGATCCTCGGACCGGTGATACGATTTTTCTTTCTCCTGAAAAATCTATACAGATACAAATGAAGCTTGGGGCTGACATGATGGTTGCGTTTGATGACGTTGTTTCACTTGATGCTGTCGGGAGAGAACGCACATTAGAGGCGTTCGAGCGTACGCACCGCTGGCTTGAACGCAGTATTGCAGAGTTCGATCGCCTTACCAAAGATCTATCAGATGAAGAAAAGCCGTTGTTATTTGGCGTGGTACAGGGCGGACTTGATAAAGAACTTCGCAAAAAAAGCCTCGAAATTGTCCAGGCCTCATCTGTTGGTGGAATTGCAATTGGGGGTCTTTCGGTAGGCGAAAGCACTGAAGAAATGCACGAAATGCTGGAATATCTTGCCCCGTTGTATGACAATTCTGCCCGGCCACGATTTTTACTAGGGGTAGGCGACCCACGAGATCTCAGAAAGGCGATTGAATGCGGTATTGATATGCTCGACTGTGTACTGCCAACCCGAAACGCCCGCCATGGCAGTGTTTGGGTATCTGGTGATAAACGGCTTAACTTAAAATCGGAGGTTCACACACATATAACAGATGTAATTGAGACCGGGTGTGACTGCTATGCGTGCACAAGAGGCTTTTCTCGAGGCTTTTTAAGACATCAATTTAAAGTAGGGGAGCCACTTGCGGGCACTCTAGCCTCAATCCATAATATCCGCTACCTCCAACGAATCTGCGAAGTGTACCGCAACAATGGCTAATGCAGAAAAAGTAGTCAATGTTGTTAAAGAACTAGCCCTACCTAGTGGAAAGTTCGCTGTGTTTGGTGGGGCCTGCCTGGCTCTGCTCGGTATCAGAGAGGCCCACGACATTGAGGTGTTTGTCAGTAAAGACTGTGTAGGGTACTTTCAAGATGACCTTTGGCGCCAAACGAGTTTTAACGGTCAAAATCCACATCTGTTAGGAGTGGTATTAGATACCGAGGTGCAGGCTTTTTTGGATTGGGATTGCCCGGGCTGGCAACCGAACATCGCCTCCTACTTTAGTGAACCGGAGGTTGTGGAGGGTGTTCCTTGTATGCCCCTCGATGAGCTTATGAAGTGGAAGCATGCAACAGCGCGCCCAAAGGACCTGCGCGACATGGAGCTAGTTGACCAGTGGCAACAAGCTCGGTAACTCACTCTGACCACCTTATTTAGGAAGCACAAAGCGCCAGTGGCGATATTGTTTGGTGCAGATTTCCTCAAATTTTTTGGGATCGAGGTTATGTTTTTTGGCGATATGATGTAGCTTGTGGACCTTTTTTGGATTTCTCACTTGGCGAATATCGCTAATCGGGTCTAGTTTCTTGCCGGCTCGCCTAAAAAAGAGAAATCGCATAGTGTACTTTGGGTACATATAGAGATAGCCGATTGCTACCGTGTGCCCGGGGATGGGGTAGTCAAATGTATGACCGCTCCACCGAGCACGGTCCACAGTGTAAACTACATCTGATAACTCGCTCCATTTGTTGATAAGGCCTTTTGCCTCCTGGAGTTCACTAAACTCATCAGCGATATCGTCCTCGTGCCATGTTTTGGACTCTTTTGGCATCGCAAGCCATTCATGGAAAGGATATTTCTTCATGATTAAAGTATAGCAGAAGTTGAAAGTTACCCCTGTTTTTGGTAGTATAAATGAGTTCATTTGGTGTGCGGGCGATTAGCTCATTTGGCTAGAGCGCCACATTGACGTTGTGGAGGTGGGAGGTTCGAATCCTCCATCGCCCACCAAAATAAGAATCCCGCTTGTTCGGGATTTTTGTTTTATGAGATATCTGCTATTTTCAAACCACTCTTACTATTTATGCTTGCCTTAATAATGACTCTAAATAATACTTACAAAGTAGGAGGACAGCATTTATGTCAGAGAGAATGAAAATTGAACAGGAAATTGCAGCTAGACCGAGCCCAGTTGCGTTGGCTTGTGAGTCAATATACGAAGGTATAGGAGGTAAGAGGGGTGATTCTGGTGAAAAAACAGGTGTCTTTGCAGGCAACTTGCCGGTTAAGATAGCAGATTTTAGTCGGGATAACTCATGGACACACAAGAGATTCCAGGTGTGGCTAACAACACCCGAGGTTGAAAGAGTGGAGTTCCGAGTTGTCGATGGAGGTAGCGGTGCAGATGATCCGGAGCAGCATCTAGAGATCATTCATAGAGATACGCGTGAATCGTGGGATTACCTTAGTGGAGAAGACCAGCCTGAATGGGTGACCAAGGCGCTAAATACTCTACAACTTGCTCAAGATGAACTCGGTGCGTCTCCTGAATAAGATTCTGGTATACTATATATAAGTATTGACGTAGTGTAACGAACTACCGAGCTTCGTTGGCAAGATCAGAACGGACGTAATCGTGCTGATATAAGTAAAAGATTTCGGTGGAACCGCCTGGATACCTGGGCCCGAAACACGCTAACAGATGAAATTATTCGTCTTGTAGCGTGTTTTTGTCATTCTGAGCTCCCGTTCTTCGGAGTAAACCTACGAAGGGCAAACGATTCAGAACCCAACACATTAAAGATTCCTGGCTCCGCAGGAATTACACTAGAAAGGTAAAAGTAATGGCAGATCAAAATAACGACCAACTTCATGCAATGCGCCACAGTTTAGCGCACATTATGGCTACTGCTGTTACGACGTTATGGCCCGAGGCTAAGCTTGGCGTTGGTCCGGTGGTTGAAAACGGCTTTTACTATGATGTTGATGTTCCAGGGGTAACGATTTCTACTGATGACTTCAAGAAGATTGAAGAACAGATGAGGAAGATCGTAAATCAGAAACAGGTGTTTGAAAAGTCTGAGAAAGGTATTGATGAGGCAATTGCGTGGGCAGAATCCGCCAAACAGCCGTATAAAGTTGAACTTCTCAATGATCTTAAGCGTGCAGGTACTACCGTTGCTAAAGATCTTGACGCAGATGAGCTCGGTACGATTACCGATGGAGCTAGTGTGGTAGACACAGTGTCTTTTTATACCAACGGTGAGTTCACTGATTTGTGCAGGGGTCCGCACGTAGAAGATACGGGCAAAGTTGGTGCATTTAAACTAATGCGCGTGGCTGGTGCCTATTGGCGTGGCAAAGAAGGTAATCCTCAGATGCAGCGGCTGTACGGCGTGGCTTTTGAGACCAAAGAGGAGCTTCATGACTATCTCCATATGCTTGAAGAGGCAAAGAAGCGTGATCACCGCAAACTGGGCAAAGAACTCGACTTATTTGTTGTTTCAGACATGGTTGGTGCTGGCTTGCCTCTGTTTACGCCACGCGGAACGGTGCTTCGCGAGGAACTAGCACGTTATTCTAATGAGCTACGTGAGCAGCGAGGGTTTGAAAAAGTTTGGGTTCCGCATATTACAAAACACGTACTGTATGAAAAATCAGGGCACTGGGATAAGTTTGGTGATGAACTCTTCTTGGTAAAAAGCCAGGAGACTTCAGATCAACTTGTGATGAAGCCAATGAATTGCCCTCATCATACGCGGATTTACGAATCTCAACCTCGTAGTTACCGGGATTTACCGATTCGTTATCTTGAAACGACGACTGTGTACCGAGATGAGAAGTCGGGTGAGTTGGGTGGCCTGAGCCGTGTTCGTTCTATTACACAAGATGACAGCCATGTATTCTGTCGTCCAGATCAGATCGGTGATGAAATTGATAGTTTACTTTCTGCTGCAGCGCAGTTATATGCAACTGTTGATATGAAGCTCCGTGTGAGACTAAGTTATAGAGATGAAACAGATGCATACCTCGGTGATCCAAGGCTTTGGGAATCTGCCCAAGTACAACTGAAAGAAGCGGTAGTCGCAAACGGCCTCGATTTTTATGAAGAGAACGGGGAGGCGGCGTTTTACGGACCGAAGATAGACTTTATGGCAACTGATGCTATCGGACGTGAACATCAGGTTGCAACTATTCAACTAGATTTTGTACAGCCAGAGCGGTTTGAGCTTGAGTATGCCGCTGAAGATGGTTCGAAAATGCAGCCAATAATGATACATAGTGCACTGCTTGGTTCTATCGAACGGTTCCTGAGTGTGTATATAGAACACACAGCTGGTCGGTTCCCGATTTGGTTGGCACCAGAACAGCTTCGATTGATTCAAGTTAAAGATTCACCGGAGCTTGATAAGTTCGTAGACCAAATAACAACATCTGCTAAACAGATGGGAATACGCGTTACAGTTGACCGTTCAAACGAATCAGTCGGAAAAAAGATTAGAAATTCAGAATTACTTAAAGTTCCATATAGCGTAGTAGTTGGTGAAAAGGAACTAGAAACTAATCAGCTTTCACCACGTGTTCGTTCAGATATTGCCGTTGAAAATCGTGAAGACGTAGCCTATCCAGTTGAAAACTTCCTGACTACAATTGCAAATGAGGCTAAAGGTCGAGTCCAAAAGTCCTCACTATAGATTCATGGCACGTGTTGACGCAGACTTTAAGGATAGAGTGTATAAACTGGTAGCTCAGATACCAAAAGGACGGCTTATGACATATGGCCAGATCGCGGGCCTTTGTGGAGCCGCCTGGGCCGCTTGGGAGGTTGGCCAGGTCGCACATACAGGTCCCGAGGATTTGCCCTGGTGGCGTGTCGTTAATAAACAGGGTGGGTTAGCGGCTGGCTACCCTGGTGGCGGCCGAGAGAAGCATAGGGCCATTTTAGAAGCTGAAGGTTATGCAGTCTCAGATGAGTTCGCTGTGGATGTTACTGAATTGTTGTGGCAGCCTGTACTTAGTGAAGGGGAGGCTTGAAGTGCTAGATTCCAACCTAGTACCTAGCATCTGTTCCCTTATCCCTCTTCTGGCTGTAGTCGGTGAGACTGCAAGCGGGAAGACCGCAGCTGCGATAGAGATAGCGAAGCGGGTAGGTGGTGAGATTGTATGCGCGGATTCGAGGACAGTATATAAATATATGGATATTGGCACTGCCAAACCGTTAATCCAAGAGCAAGCTGGTATCACGCACCACCTGCTGGACATAGTTGAACCAGGAGAAAAGTTTAGCGTGGCAGAATTTCAAAAACGAGCGAAAAAATGTGTTCAGGAGATCGATTCGCGAGGGAATGTACCTATTCTAGTGGGCGGCACGGGTCTATACGTTGATTCAGTGTTGTATAATTTCCATTTTCCAAAGACCGTAGACGATATGAGAAGACAGACTATAGAACAGATGAGTGATGACGAATTAACAACGCTTATGCTTTCAAAAAATATTGATATAACCACTCTGAACACAAAAAATAGACGCCATGTTGTTAATGCAATTTTGCGCGACGGCAAAGTTGGCACTCGTGAACCTCTTCTGCCAAATGCACGTATAGTTGGGCTCAGACTAGAAAGAGATGTACTGCAAACTAGAATTACCCAGCGTGTAGACGAAATGTTTGAACAGGGATTTCTCGCAGAGGTGCAGCAGTTAGCTGAGAGATATGGCTGGGATAACGAAGCGATGTCAGGAATTGGCTATAGGGTAGCACGCCAGTATTTTGAAGGTGGAGCCTCTGAGGAAGAAGCCAAAGCCGCGTTCATCCAGAGAGATTTAAGTTTAGCTAAACGCCAGCGTACCTGGTTCCGACGTAATGAAGACATTGGTTGGTTTGATGATCCAAAAGATCTAATCGATAATGCCATCGAATTTGTATCAGCTTTCGACTACAATAAGAACTAATGTATAGAAGATTTCTTATATTTTTTTCGAAGCTGCTGATAAGAGGGCTAAGACTATTTGGTAGTAGCGGTTCAGCACTTCCCGGGTTAATAATCGAGCGGCTATATCCCAATTTTCTGCCGAAGGTGTTAAGGCCGGTGGAGAAGCAGGTGATACTTATAACGGGTACGAACGGCAAAACTACCACTACAAAAATGCTCGTTGAGGCTCTACGGGGTGCTGGTCAGCGAGTTGTCACCAATAGTACTGGTAGTAATATGACCCGGGGGTTGATTGCTGCACTGATTGAAGATATGACATATTTGGGTAGTCTTAAGCAAACAGACTGGTTTATTTTTGAGATGGATGAGGCCTATGCACCAATTTTTACTAAAAAAATATCCCCAAGACTAGTTGCTGGGCTAAATGTGCTCCGAGACCAGCTTGATAGGTATGGAGAAATAGATACGACTGCGCAGTTTATAGCTGATGCTGCTCAGAAGGCAGATATCTTTGTGTATAACCAACTTGACCCGTTATTAACGAAGGTGGCACAAAAAAATTCTGGCACCAGTGTTTCATTTGGAGTCAGTAGTCCACTAATGAGTAGTGTCGTAAATGAACAAACCATCCATGGTGCTGATGTTGAAGCAAAAGTAAAAAATGCAGACGTGACGCTACTTGAATATTCTGAAGTAGATGCAAGAATGTGGCTTACGGTAGAAAACGGTACTAGTGGGCACGGAAGTCGGTACCAGTTTACTGTTCCACTTCAGGGGTTTCATAACGCTCTTAATGCGACGGCGGTTATGGCAGTTCTTACCGCTCTAGGCTACAAAGACGTCTCAAGGTATCTTAAGTCCCTAGAGGAGATGGAGATACCATTTGGACGTGGAGAGAAGCTTTCTATATGGGGTAAATCAATTACCGTTGCGCTTATTAAGAACCCGAGCGGATTTGCCTCTAATGTTAAAACATTTATAAAGAATGCGAACCCTGAAGTGGTGCTTTTTGTAATTAATGATAAGTTAGCTGATGGAAGAGACGTTTCATGGTTGTGGGATGTTGAGCTAAAGGGAAATATCCCAAAAAGCTCGGAACTTTTTACAAGTGGAATTAGAGGTTATGATATGGCCGTGAGACTCAAGCAGGATGGGTACCAAGTTCAGTGCAATACTTCGGTTCAAGATGTAGTTCAGCAAATTTTGGGGGGTACTGCTACGGAGATTGTAATTGTTCCCACGTATACATCTTTGTTTGAGGTTCGTACGGAACTTGGTAAGTATGGAAAGGTACCACGAATATGGTAAAAAATACGATTACCATTGGTCATTTATACCCAAAACAGATGAACGTGTATGGTGATATGGGAAACGTTATTACCCTGCGTTATAGGTTGGAATCACGCGGTTATAAGGTTGAGTATATTGCACTCGATAGCCTGGGGGGTCTGAGCCAAAAAAATATCGACATCTTAATAGGCGGTGGCGGCCAAGACTCCAATCAGACGCTTATACAGAACGATTTAAAAAAATACGCTACTGAGCTGAAAGCAGAATGTGAAGAAGGCTTAGTGGGGCTTATGGTGTGTGGAATGTACCAACTATTTGGTAAACGATTCGTACTGAGCGATACAAGTGAAATTACTGGCGCTGGAGTGTTCGATATAGAGACATTTGCTGGTACGGAGCGTCTTATCGGTAATGTTGTAGTTGAATCACCCTGGGGCAAACTGGTTGGGTTTGAGAATCATTCAGGTAGAACGTTTCTAGGTACAGGCACTACGCCGCTTGGTACGGTGCAAAAGGGTGCAGGTAATAACAACGAAGACAAAACAGAAGGAGCTGTTGTTAATAATGTATTCGGTACGTATATGCACGGTCCAATTCTTGCAAAGAATCCAGGTTTAGCAGATGAAATATTGGTACGGGCACTTACACGACAAGGAGTGGAAGTACCCCTTGAGCCACTCGAAGATAGTTTTGAAATAAGTGCTGCCACTATTGCCGCACTGCGCCCACGTTAGATTATATTGTTGTAAAAAGTGAACAATCTAGGTGTACCTGAATAAGTTTGTTACAATAACAGCACATGATTGAGCAGTTATTTGGTTCAAAAACGAGGGTTAAGCTTCTACAATTGTTTCTGGCAAATCCAGGACGATCTTTCTATGTTCGTGAACTTACGCGTAAAATTGACGAACAAATAAACTCAGTCCGCCGTGAACTGGCGAACCTTTCTGGCATTGGTATTATTCGTTCAGATAGCGTTAACAATAAACTGTATTACGAAGTAAATCAGGGCTACAAGCACTTTAAAGCTCTGCAGTCTATTTTTTCAGTCGAGCTTCCGCAACAAGACATCTCTACTGCCTCTCAGGGTGATCTACTAAAGCGATTACAGGCAGTCGGCTCGTTCGATATTATTATTACGACTGGTGCGCTTGTGGGTCTTGAGGGTTCAGATATTGATTTGGTGCTAGTCGGCTCTAGTAATAAGCAAAAGCTCGAGAAGTTGATGAAAACAATTGAACTTGAAGAGGGTAATGCCATAAAATATACAGTGATTGCCGAGAGCGAGTTTAAATATCGTCTTGAAATTAAAGACAGGTTCATTAGTACGGTGACTAACAGTAAGCATTCAGTCCTGGCAGATACGAGTGGACTTATGAAGAAGTTTGCAGAAAGTAAATAGGAGAAAATACATGGAAATTCAATACTACGGCGCAAATAGCATTAAAGTGACTACAAAGAAGTCGGTTATTTCAATTGACCCCCAGAGTGATATTGCTGAATTAAAAACTGATCTGAAGAAGACTAATACTGTTCTTGCTACGCAACCTGCATTTGCAAAGGGTATATCAGACGAGTTATTTCTGGTAACAAGCCCTGGTGAGTACGAGTTCGAAGACTATTCAGTAAAAGGGATCGCTGCGCAGCCACATACAGGAAGCGTAGGGGACATGTCGGCAACTATGTACCGGGTTTCATCTGGAGATATATCTATCCTTTTTGTTGGCCATATAGATAGTAAGCTGACCGAAGAGCAACTTGAGGCCATTGGAATGGTTGATATTGTTGTTGTGCCCGTCGGTGGAAGTGGCTACACACTCGATGCTGTTGGTGCAGCTTCAGTCATACGTGCGGTTGAACCGAAGGTTGTGATCCCGGTACATAGTTCAGATGACGGGCTCGCGTATAGCGTGCCACAAGCAGCCACTGAGCTATTTGTAAAAGAGCTTGGCGCCGTGGTTTCTGAAGATGTAACTGATAAGTTTAAGGTAAAGCTACTTCCGGAACAGCTTACGATTCAACTACTTACAAAATCGTAGGCTGTTACACGGGTATAATTAAAAACAGACTCATGTGAGTCTGTTTTTTAATAAAGAGACCGGTAATCTTACAGAATACCTTTTTTCTTGAGTGTTCGGATACCCTGAGTACTAATCTTCATGGTAACTTTTTTGCCATCCATCATAAAAGTCTTCTTCTGTAGATTTGGCTTCCAAACCTTTTTTGTGTGACGCATTGAAAAGCTGACATTATTGCCAAACTGCTTTCCTTTACCTGTGAGTTCACATTTCTGTGCCATAAATTACTTTCGTATATGTTAATAGTTTCAATGTCTTATACTACTGTTTTTTGGCCTTCAGGTCAAGAGCGATAGATTTACAAATACTTGATATACTGTAAGTGTCCCAAGAGACAATAGTTGATTTCCTGAATATATTTCAATGGGGAGCCTAATATTTATGCTGTCCGTGGATGGCATGTGAGGGCACCCACCTGGATTTTCCAGGTCAAATCAACTATCTATCTGGGGCATTTTGTATTAATTTTTTCTACGATTATGCTTGCATAAGAAATAATAGTCACTAAACTAGTTCATATAGTCAAGGAGATGAAATGGCAGAAAAAACTTCATGCACACCGTTTGGTTCAATTGATCACTGTCCGCCAACCTGCCCAGGGTTACTAGACTCGCAACTAGTTGCGGGGTATGGCGAGAGTATTTTAGTGCAAGTATGTCCAAACCCAGACACGCTTGGTTCATCTCCCTCCGAAACAGACTTTTGTGGAAGCAGCCCCGATCAAATTATAGTCTATAGTGACACAGTACCTTCAGATAGTGAGTATGAGAACATGGCTAAAAATTTTGGTCAGTAGGGTAGGGGTATAGTTCGTATTAATCGTTTCTTTCGACTAAATCATATCTGTTATAATAGAAGATGCTAGATTACTAGATGATCACCTCAATTTATTGAGGAGGAAAGTCCGGGCAGCATAGGACAAGACAGTTGCTAACGGCAACCGGAAGCGATTCTAGGGAAAGTGCCACAGAAACGAAACTACCTCTTATGAGGAAAAGGTGAAACGAGTGGGGTAAGAGCCCACAGCCGACCACGGTGACGTGGAAGGAAGGTAAACCCTGTCTGCTGCAAGGAGATGTGCTTACATAAGGCTGTCCGCCGTGAGTGCGTTATAAGACCCGCTTGATCTTACTGGCAACGGTAAGACTAGATAGATGATCATCCACGACAGAACCCGGCTTATCGGTAATCTAGTTTAAAAATAACTCCCGAGATAGGAGTTATTTTTAAACCGAGAAGGTGTGAGTAGTTATTTACTTGCTATAGCAACAAGTTCTTTGATTGCTGCAGGCTCAGAAACTGCGAGTTCAGATAGAATCTTTCGGTCAACTTCAATCTTTTGGTTCTTAAGACCATTCATGAATACACTGTAGCTCATGCCATGTTCGCGAACTGCAGCATTGATACGCGTAATCCAGAGACTACGGAAGTCTCGTTTTTTATTGCGTCGGTCTCGGTACGCGTACTGAAGTGAGCGAATAACTGCTTGACGACCTAATTTAATAGAACTACGTCGAGCATGTTGCATGCCCTTCGTCTTCTTCATTATCTTCTTGTGCTTCTGGTGGCCTGGTACGCCTCTTTTAACTCGCATATATACTCCTTATTCCTTCTCTGATACTATGCGCCTAGTGCGCGCTTAACGTTAGAAACATTACTTTTACTTACGCCGTGTGCGCGAGCGTTATTACGCTTACGTCCAGCAGATTTTTTAGACAAAAGGTGATTACCAAATGCTTTTTCACGCATAAGTTTACCGGTACCGGTTTTTTTAACACGCTTTGCCGTGCCCTTGTGAGTCTTAATTTTTGGCATTTGTACTTCTCCTATAAGTGATCGTTAGATTGCGACCGGCTAGTTGTGCCGGTTGGTCCACTATTGCGACATCCTCAAGTTTTGAGGAAATTCGTTCAAAAAGTGTGAACCCGAGCTCTTTATGTGCGTTCTCTCTACCGCGATATAGTAACATAACTTTAACCTTGTGACCAGCCTCTAAGAACTTTTTTATGCGATTAATTTTAATTTCGAGGTCGTTATCACCAATTCGCATACCTAGTCTGATCTGTTTAATGTCTACAACTTTCTGTTGTTTTTTCTGTTGCTTCAATTGTTTAGTTTTTTCGTACTTGTACTTACCCCAGTCAACAATACGTGCCACGGGTGGGTTTGCATTTGGGGACACTTCAACAAGATCAAGTCCTGCAAGTTCGGCGCGTTGGAGAGCCTCGCTTTTAGAAAGCACACCGAGCTGTTCACCGTTTTCATCTATTATCCGAAGTTCAGTCGCTCTAATCGCGTGATTCATCCGTGTTTTTTCTGGCTTGGCTATCGGGGGCTCCTTATTACTGCGTTTCTACGTATATTTGAATAAGTGTATCACATCTGTTGAATATGATCAACGAGGCCTATATTGCAGTGCCTCACTAATGTGCTCTATTTTGATTGTTGGTTCCGCACCGAGGTCGGCAATGGTTCGAGCAACGCGAATAACCTTCATATAGCTGCGTGCTGAGAGGCTGAGTTTGGCGCTGGCTTGTTCCAAAAATAGTTTAGAATCAGGGGTGAGATGCGCATCTTTTAAAATTTCACGGTTTGTCATATGGGTATTGTAGCGAGTGTCGGTCTTAAATCGCTTAGTCTGAATATCCCGAGCAGACTGTATGCGCGTGAACATTTGATCACTCTCTGAAATACCGGTTGCTTCACGAAGAAGGTGTTTATGTTCAACTTTTTGTACACTCACCACTAAATCTATTCTGTCGAGTAGGGGACCAGATATTTTTTTGCTGTACTGATTAATCTGATGGGGCGTACAGCTACATTCGTGATCAGGGTCTAGATAGTAGCCGCAGGGGCAAGGGTTTTGTGTTGCAACCAGCATAAAATCTGCCGGAAAGGTCACGGTATCTTGAATACGGGCGATTGTTACAACACGGTCTTCGAGTGGTTGCCGAAGTGATTCAAGACACGAACGGGCGTATTCGGGCAGTTCATCTAAAAAGAGGATGCCTTTATGGGCAAGGCTTATCTCACCTGGCTTTGGGTTTTTGCCACCCCCTATCAGCGCAATGCTGCTAGCGGTGTGGTGCGGTGATCGAAACGGTCGTTTGGTTGCTACCGTGTCAGTAACCTCACCAGCTAGGCTGTGAAGCTTTGTTATGGCTATGATTTCTTCATAGGTGGGCTCGGGCATAATTGAAAGCAGCGCCCGGGCCATCATCGTTTTACCTGCGCCAGGAGGACCTGTCAGAAGTATGTTGTGATTACCCGCAACCGCAACCTCTAACGCTCGCTTAGCATGTTGCTGTCCATATATGTCTGAAAAATCGACATCTTTGATGCGACTGTTGGCCATATCTTTTTTTCGTACGTAAGGCTGCAGTTTTGTGGGTTCGCAGAGCTGCTTGGTAAGTTCTAGTATAGTGTCGACTGCAATGATGTCGATTCCTTTTACAAGTGATGCCTGCTGGGCATTTGCTGCGGGTGTGAATATTCGCCTAATACCGTTTCTTTTAGCTACTTCAACATGGCTAATTATGCCACGGACTGCACGTACTTTTCCGTCGAGTGAAAGTTCACCAACAAATAACGAGTCGGCTAAAAGAGTGTTTGGTATTTGCTGACTTGCGGCAAGTATTGCAACCGCCATGGGTAGGTCGTAACATGAACCATCTTTAGGCAAATCAGCGGGTGCAAGGTTGAGTGTTATACGCTTACGGGGCATCACAAGTTCGCTATTTTTTATACTGCTGCGAATACGTTCTTTCGATTCGTCGATTGCTTTATTTCCTAGGCCAACAATTACCACCGAGGGGAGTCCATTGGTAATATCGCATTCGACTTCGATGAGTCTGCCATCGAATCCAACGTGCGCTGCGGAATGTACTTTAGCTAAGACCACCGCTCCTCCAATACTTGTAGTAATAATAGCAGACTAATAAGATAACCAAAAGAAAACAACGGCCTGCGAGGAGCCGTTGTTTCAAGGGTTTGTCTTTTTGTTTTGAGCACTTTTTTTATTCAAGTGCCACCATCATAATAATCGTCTTAAAAGCTTATGTCAACAATAAATCACACAAAAAAATATGAAGTTATCCACATGCCGTCGGCTCTACGTTGGAGGCGTGCATTTTAATGCGCTGCAGTGTCTAAATAACGCACGATATATATGCACAAATATGCGTTGTGCATGGGTGTATGGCAATTACTTAATGCAATTTGGTATGCTTCATATACATGCGAACACATAGAGCAGACCAGACGCATTGTGTGGGTATAGCCGCTACATAGCTGGCTGTGCTAGAGCCCTGCCTATGCAGAGCAAGGCAGGGCCAGTGCGCCTGCTCGGTACATAATGTGTTCGGGTCGTCATGTTGAATGACCCTATGTATATGAAGGCGTGCGTATGGCTATGTGCGTAGCTTGATAGACCTACATACAGAAGGGCAACTTATCTGCTAGTTAAGACGAGCCGTGTACTAGCTATCGTACTGAATACATAAATATATTCGATACGTTCTTTAGCTAATTTTACATATACGCCTGTACAAAATTGGCCGTCAAAGCACACTACGGGGGTGCGTTAGTCTCCAGATCTTAAGATGATAATGAATAAAATGTAATAATTACAACTTTATTATTATAAATATAACAGATAACTGTTGTATATAGTACATATAAATATACTTGATATTACAAAACGATAGTGCTATTGTTTATGTAGCCCTTCGGGGTTGCACCTTTCTTATATTTTTACCGTTTATATAACGGTCTAGCGCCCTCTTATGGGGGCGGTCAGTCACTGCTAGAGTATTCAAGCGCTACAAAAGTAATTAAGTTGGCGGATTTGATACTCTAGCTTTTTTGTATCTAATTTTTTTGATTTCTGTTTGAATAGATGTATGGAATCGTCAGACATAGAACACGAGTATTTATCTGGTAGTCAGATCAGCCTACGCTCACTAATACTCAGGATTTTACCGCTTTTACTTACTTCCTCAGTAATTATATTACTACTGGTAACCTCAAGGCCAACTGAAGGTGGGCCAATTATTGTCCTGGGTATGCTCGCGTTGGTATTTTTGCTTTTTGTACAAGTCTTGTCCCTTGGGCTAGGTGTTGTAGCGCCGATGTTCGGGTTTTCACTTAGTCCAAGTAGAGTGTTCTTATTATCGGTCATACTCTCGGTCGGCGGTGTATTTTTAGTTGGCTTACAAACACTCAATCAACTAAGCGTAACCGATGTTATCCTAGTTATCCTATTAGAAGTCATGGCAAATTTTTATATTGCTCGGCGTTTTTAGTTACCAAAGCTAGTGTTTATTTGCTATACTCATAACAGATATGGAACCAGAGCCGATACTACCAGCACCAAGACCGATGAGTGAAC
The DNA here is from genome assembly GCA_018061375.1 of Candidatus Saccharimonadota bacterium. Taxonomy (GTDB): domain Bacteria; phylum Patescibacteriota; class Saccharimonadia; order Saccharimonadales; family UBA7683; genus JAGOUG01. The sequence goes on along the minus strand of JAGOUG010000005.1, from coordinate 11,638 downwards.
CACTGAGCTCACAAATCAGCACAGAACAACCGTTGTCCTCACCGACTGACAGGGAGAGAGGTGCCCAACGGCCAGAAACGCTCGTTGCTACACCACAAGCGGTACAACCAGTACAGCTACAGTCAGTTCAACCTGCTCAGATACCAGTTACAGATCCTGTATCACAAGTACCACCGCAAACAGTACCCGCAGCTGCAGGGCCGGCTATTGCTGATGACGTTGACGTTATCGAGAAGGAATGGGTTGATAAAGCTAAGAAGATTGTAAGCGCGACTAAAGACGACCCGCATGTTCAGGAAAAAGAGGTGAGTAAGCTTCAAGCGGACTACCTGTTGAAGCGCTATGGTAAACAGATTAAGCTGGTGGATTAAGATTTATGCAAGCGCTATTTATTGCTATACCGTTCGTAGTATTTTTGGTTATCGGTGGACTAGTTGGATATTGGTATTATCGACGAATACTTCGCGAGGCAAAAAACTACGAACGTGGTCTCAAGATGGTACCTCTACTAATCCATCTTCCTCCGATTAGCGATGATATTGAGGTTGGCGGCAGAGACGCTAGGGATATAACAGATGAAACAATCTCTAAGGCTCAGATACTCTACAACATTTTAGCCAGCACTGCTACGAAGGGGTTCAAGAGTACATTTTATGGACAGAGACATCTTGCATTTGAGATTATTGCTAATAAAGGTGTTGTAAATTATTACACAGCTGTACCTGTTGGAATGGTTCCTGTTGTACAACAGGCAATAACGAGTGCGTACCCCAACGCACACCTAGAAGAGGTAGAAGAGCATAATATATTTAGCGAAGCAGGACGAATCTCTGGAACAATTGGTGGGGAAATGATCTTAAAGGAAGGCTCGGCGAACTCTATTGCTACTTACCAAGAAACCAAGAATGATACCATGCAATCGATACTCAATTCGATGGCGAGTTTAACCAAAGATGACGGTGCGGGTATACAAATACTGATTAGACCCGCAAATCCGAAATGGATAAAACAATCCCTAGCAACTGCAAATAGAATAAAAAAAGACAAAGGTAAGAAAACAGGTATGGCAACCTTGAGTATGAAGGGGTTAGGTGAGGCACTCTGGAAGCCGCCTGAAGTTAAAGAGGTAAAGCCTGAAGACAAGCAACTTTCAAGCCTAGAACAAGCTAAGGTTGATTCTATTGAAGAAAAAACCCGACACCCAGGGTACGAGGTGCTTGTTCGAGTTGTGGCGTCTTCTAATACTGCTGCCAGGTCACAAGTTATCCTTAGCAATATAGTTGCAGCCTTTGCGCTCTTTGATTCTCCAGGTAGAAATGGATTCAAGTTTGTTCCAGCTAAGGTAGTAGATAGCTTTGTGACGGCGTTTATTTTTAGATTCTTCCCACCAGAGATAAACCAGAGTGTACTTAATAGTGTAGAATTAGCCACAATGTTCCACTTCCCTGATCAGAGAAACACGCCGACGTCACAATTACAACGACAATCTTCTAAGCAGGTTGATGGGCCGTCTAATATCCCAGAGAAAGGCCTCCTTATAGGGTACAACGTATTTAGGGGTACACAAAAGGCGATACGACTTACCGAGAAAGATCGTGCAAGACACGCATATATTATTGGGCAGACCGGAACTGGTAAGTCTATATTTTTGCGTAACCTTGCGCTACAGGACATGCTTGACGGTAGAGGTTTTGCGTTTATTGATCCCCATGGCGATGTTACTGAGGAGTTGCTTGGTATGGTTCCAAAAGAGCGTGCTGAAGACATTATTTATTTTTCACCCGGAGAAATGGACTACCCAGTTGGTTTAAATTTGTTTGAGTTTGAGTTTAAAGAACAGCAAGATTTCTTGATACAAGAGTCACTCAATATGATATACAAGTTGTATGATCCACAACACCAGGGTATAGTTGGCCCGCGCTTCGAGCATATATTTCGTAATTCTGCATTGGCTATTATGGCCGATCCTCAGGGTGGGTCGTTTATAGACATTCCCAAGCTTCTCAACGACAAAGCCTTTTTGAACAACAAGTTAAAGTACGTAACCGACCCGTCGGTTTTAGATTTTTGGCTGAAAGAAATGCCAGCATCGGAGCGATCAAATGATTTTGGTGAGGTAAAAGCGTGGGTTATAAGTAAATTTGGTGCGTTCTTAAGTAACCAGATGATGCGTAACGTCATCGGTCAGACTAAGAGTGGTTTTGATATCCGTAAGGTTATGGATGAAGGCAAAATTCTACTGGTTAACTTGAGTAAGGGTAAGACGGGTGAACTGAATGCCAAACTTTTAGGTATGATTTTTGTTATGAAATTTTACACAGCAGCTATGGGTAGAGCTAACATACCTGAAGATGAACGTAGAGACTTTACGGTATATGTTGATGAGTTCCAGAACTTTTCTACCGAGACATTCTCCGACATTCTTTCTGAAGCACGTAAGTATCACCTCAGCCTAGTGGTGGCCAACCAATTTGTCGGCCAGTTAACTGATGAAATTCGTGATGCGGTATTTGGAAACGTGGGTACAGTGATAAGTTCTCGAACTGGAGCAAATGACGCGGACTTCTTGGTGAAGTACTTTTCACCAACATTTGACGCTGAAGATCTAACCAAGATGCCAAATTGGAGTTGGGCTGTTCAGATGCTTATGAACGGCACGCCAACACAACCGTTTAGTATGAACTCAGCACCAATGATGGGTACTCCTAACCTAAAACTTGCAGAAGCGGTGAAACGTCTTTCGTCGGCTAAGTATGGTAGACCAAAGGCAATTGTAGAAAAAGATATTTTTGAAAGATTAAAGACCATAGAGGCGCCTAAGTCTGCATTTGGTCAACAACAACTATCTGGGCAGCGTCCACAGCTGCAAGGGCCTGGGGGTATGCCTACGCAGGCGAGACCACCAGCTCCAGGGTCATCATCGTTTTTAGATGAATGGCTAGCAAAACGTCGTCAAGACATGGCTACTAAACCTCAATTGCCGTCAGTTGGTTCATCTCCCCAGCCGCTTGCGGCTGCGCAGGCCCCTGTCCAGAAGCCAGTCTTCGGTACCCCTCAGGTGACTCCGAACAGTATTCATCCACCACAAACTTCTCCGTCCAAACAACTACATTCTGCAGCTGGCCCTCAGCAGCCGATACCAATGTCACAATCGTCGGTCGAAGAAATGGTTGTGCACGTTGATAGATCCACGACAACCAAATCACAGCAGTCAACCGATGTAAATGATGCTATCAAAGATAGCGAACTTGCTTCTGGTGAGATCGCAATTGACCGACAAGGTGTAATACATCATCCTGAAGGCGAAGAGTTACAGTAACAAAGAGGTTTCTGTGTATTAACAATCATACCAACGCCCATCTTTTAGGCTAGGCACGAGTGAATATTGAACGGAGTGACTTGTATATCCATTCAGTAAAGAGTCCAATTACGAGACCGATGAGTAATAGGAGTGGCATTTCTGAACCCGATAGTTGAAAACCAGCATATTTTGCTACACCGAATATAAACAAAAGACCAATAAATGCTGCGACTGCCGCGCCAATTAGACCTGAGGGTCGAGCAATCGTCTTGCCAACAGCCTCGCTGGTTTTTTCAATAACAGGCTGATGAATTACTCTACTTAGTGTACGTTCAGCTGGTTTGAGATCTTTTCTCACGTGGTGCATTGTAGTGTTGAAACTATGCTTTTTTTCGGACTTGGTATGTGTAGTAGGGGTAGACGAATGTTGTTTTTCTGAATTCTGCGCATTGTATTCAGATGAAGAAATAGCTTTTTCATACACTTCATGACGTGCTTCGCGTTCTGCGCTGGAGTTCTCACCAACTTTTTCAGCATTCGACTCAATGTTTTCACGGAGACGTTCATGATGCTGTTTAACTTCAGAAGAACTAGGTTGTGTGTTCTTGTTTTCTGGTGATCGTGGTGCGGTTTCGTGGCTCATTGAGGTACTCCGGAATTAAATTGTTGTCGTACAAGACCAAGTTCTTTCACCATGAGTCTACTCCTGAAGTAGAAGTAGCTTACGATAAATAGAAGTACCGTACTGATGGCAATATTTGAACCAAAGCCAGTGCTTGGAAGCACCGAGACAGTTTGCTCGATAGTTTTTATTGGACTCTGCGGAAGGGCTATCTGGACTGTATCACCATATACGTTGACCATCTTGAGATCATTAGAAAGTGGATCAGATGTAGATGCCGGGGTGGTAGGTATTGTGCTTTTTATCTTAATAAGTACCGTACGATTAATAGTTTCGTTCGGCTGAATGTCGACTGGTTTCCAGGTGAGCATTTTAATTGGGTTTTGTGTAAAGGTTGCACCTGATGCATCAATGATATCTGCGTATTCGAGTACATCTTCCATGTTCTCTTCAATTATGAAGGCCTTACGAACAAGCTTGCTGCGATTTTTCACTGACAGGGTGTATTCAACCGTGTCACCAGCCTTTGCAGTTGTACCATTTGCGTTTTCTATCTGTTGTGTAATATTGCGGGCTTTTTTATGTAAGTCAAGACAGCTGATATCTTTATTATCGACAGTAGTCTTAACTTCATCACACGGTTTACACTCGGGGCTATTAGCAGGCAATCCTTCTTTGCCAGGAATGGGGCAGGGTGGTTGACAATTTTTATCATCCTTTGGAAGGCTCGGGTTGGTCAGACAAACCTCTTTTACGGTGATCTTCTCGTCATCACATGCACCTGCAGTAGTTGTGGCTCCTGTCGAGAGTATACAAGCAGTGTTATTAATAGCGTTAGGATTCGCTTTAAGTACCTTTACCTTAAGAGTAACGCTGACAGTACTACCTTTATTTAAGGAGAATACCTTACTTATATAGTCCCGTGGATTATTTACTTTCGTGAAGACGGTAGACCTCGGTTCTTTAACCTCTAAAAACTCTAGTTCGTCAGGTGCCTGGTCTCTGATTACTGCAGTCGGCAAGTTTACATCACCCTTATTCGTTGCTTTTAAGGTGTATTCAAACGTATCACCAACGCGAAGATCACTTTTACTTGTGGTTTTTGTAATACTGAGTCCAGGATTTGTTTTGCACTGAGGGTCATCCTTAGGCAGATCTTCTTTACCCGGTATGAGACATCCCTGCGGAAGTGTAACCTGAGCGGTATCGCAATTGTTGTATATGTTGACATCAAAGAAGTCTACACACGCTCTATTGGTTAGTGTAACGGGACCCCATTTTGTAGCAAGCGCATTAATTCTGTATGTATAGCTTTGACCTGGTGCAATGTTAAATCGCTTGCTGGTTTCCCATCGACGAGGACTTTTGATAGGGTCCGATCCAAGACCTTCGTTCAACAGGTCAAGCCCGACAGGCGCGTCATCGTATATTAATACATTTTTTGCCATGCCATCACCAATATTCGTTGCTTTTAGGGTGAATGTAACTTTTTCACCTTTTTTTGCCGTTGATTTATTAACGCTTTTTTCTAGCTTCATATTAGGCGTGGTTACTTTTTCGGGAACACCTTCTTTTGTGACAATGTTTCCACACTCGGTAAGTATCCATCTTGGCCCCTGTGCTGTGTCGACGCGAATAGATTGCCAGTTACGGTTAGTTGCCCAGCCACTCAGTGTGCGCGCCCAGATAACTGGGCCACCAGGAATCTGTCTACTCGTTTCGCCACCGTAGCCTCTTGGAGCTCGACCGATTGACCAGTAGTTATTTTCTTGAGAAGAATAGATGTTCTCGTATCGTGCTGATGCTAAGTTTGATTGGTTTATGCCATATGCCGCAAAAATGGCTTGGATATCACATCTGTTTCTAGTGTCGCATCCGTTATTGAGTACTCTTTGAATTTCCGCTTTGTTTCCTCCGCCAAAAATAATATCGTTACTACTCGCAGCGAGAGTAGCTTTTGCCGGACTTATAAGCGTGATTGATTGTACGAGTAATGCTAGGACTGTAAAAATAAGTCCAAACTTACGTGTGAACTGTTCTTTTTTTAAACGCTTAGAATAAAACCCAAGCTGATTTATAAGAGATGGGCTAAATGGGAGGTTTGAGATTAGTTTTCGGAACATATTATTTTTTTATGTAACCTTTTTATTTGAAACGATATTTTCACCTCTTATTGAAGCACAAGCAAATTAGAAGTGCAAGTGGTTGAATACATTTTTTAGAATTGCTATACTATTTGATGACGTAATCAATGTGGGAGAGAGGGTACTTGTGGCAAAACAAAAAGCCAGTGACTATGATGGCAGTCAGATTCAGGTCCTTGAAGGATTAGAGCCGGTACGTAAGCGACCCGGTATGTATATTGGTAGTACCGGAGTAGACGGCCTGCATCATTTAATTAAAGAAATTGCCGACAACTGTATAGATGAGGCAATAGCCGGATTCGCTACAACGGTGAGTGTTAAACTTCTTGCCGATGGTGGCGTATCAGTGAGTGATGATGGACGTGGTATTCCTGTAGATAAGCATGCCAAGACTGGTAAATCGAGTTTGGAAACAGTACTTACAGTACTGCACGCCGGTGGTAAGTTCGGCGGAGGTGGCTATAAGGTTTCTTCTGGTCTTCACGGCGTTGGATCAAGCGTTGTAAACGCACTTTCTAATAAACTTATTGCTGAAGTCAGTAAAGACGGCAAGTTGTACCGTCAAGAATATGCTAAAGGGGTTCCTCAGGGAGAAGTAGCCGTTGTCGGTAAGTCCACCCGGAATGGTACGACAATTACGTTTTATCCTGACGAGACTATATTTAAAGAAACCGTTACATTCGACTATAAATGGGTACTCGAGTATTTACGACACCAATGCTACTTAACTAAGGGCGTGCGAGCTGAGGTATCTGACGAACGAACCGGTGAGCGCTACGCGTTCTATTTTGATGGCGGTATTAAATCGTATGTTCGTCATCTGAACTACGGAAAAGAGCCGGTCGGGGACGATATTTTTTACGTAGAGCGACAAGTTGAAGACAGTATGGTGGAAGTTGCACTGCAGTATACTGAAAGCTATGTTGAAACCATTAAAACATTTGCTAACAATGTAGTTAACCCTGACGGAGGTACGCACCTGACTGGCTTCAGGGCGGCGCTCACACGTGTAATCAATGATTACGCTCGTAAGAATAGCCTTCTGAAAGAAAAAGAAGAGAACTTATCTGGTGAAGATTGCCGAGAAGGTTTAACGGCAGTTATACTAGTTAAATTACCCGATCCTCAGTTTGAGGGTCAGACCAAAAATAAGCTTGGTAACCCAGAAGTTCGTGGCTACGTAGAGCAGGTTATGAACGAGTGGCTCTCGTACTATTTTGAAGAGAACCCAAACATAGCTAAGAAGATTATTGGCAAGGCGATTCTTTCTGCACGTGCTCGTGCTGCTGCTCGTGCGGCGAGAGATAATGTTATTCGTAAGGGTGTACTTGAGAGCACCTCACTTCCTGGTAAACTTGCAGACTGTTCGAGTAAAAATCCTGCTGATTCAGAACTCTATATTGTAGAGGGAGATTCTGCCGGTGGTTCGGCTAAGATGGGGCGCGATAGCAAAACTCAGGCAATTCTACCGCTCAGAGGTAAGGTACTTAATGTTGAACGTGCTCGTTTAGATAAGATGTATGCAAATAACGAAATCAAGAATCTTATTACTGCAATAGGCGTGGGAATTGGAGAGCAATTTGATATTAGTCGCCTACGGTACCACCGTATCATTATTATGACCGATGCCGACGTTGACGGTTCACACATTAGTACACTACTACTTACGTTCTTCTTCCGTCATATGCGCGAAGTTATAGAAGCGGGACATCTATTCATGGCCATGCCTCCTTTGTATGCAATTACTGTTGGTAAAACCAGACATTATGCATACACCGACGAAGATAAAGAGCGAATTATGGATGAACTCACTGTTGCAAAAGCAGAAAAAGTCAAACAGAAAGCTGATGCGGCGGAAGCTGCGGGTCTTGCCCCTGATCTAGAAGAAGCTAATAATGAAGATCAACAGCGTGCTAAGCAGCTCGGTGCTAGTATTCAGCGCTACAAAGGTCTTGGTGAAATGGACGCAGATCAGCTCTGGGAGACTACTATGCGACCTGATAACCGGGTACTGATACGAGTTAAGGTAGAAGACGGTGAAAAAGCCGATGCAATTTTTAATAAACTTATGGGTACAGAAGTTGAACTGCGTAAAAACTTTATTCAGACACGCGCAAAATTTGCTAATACCGATGATCTGGATATTTAAGGAGTAACCGTATGGATTCTGAAATTATTGATGAAAATAACACAACAGAAGTAGAAGCAGTAAGGGTTATTAACGACGAACACTCTAAGTCCGTCGTAGTTCACAGCGTTGAAGACGAGATGGAGACTAAGTATCTTCAGTATTCAATGAGTGTAATTATTGCCCGTGCTTTGCCAGACGTTCGCGATGGCCTAAAGCCTGTGCATCGACGAATTTTGTATTCAATGGAAAAGAACGGATGGCGCCCAGGTTCTAAGTTTGTAAAAAGTGCCCGTATAACCGGTGATGTTATGGGTAAATATCACCCGCATGGTGATACTGCTATTTACGATTCTATGGCTCGTTTGGCCCAAGATTGGTCAATGCGCTATACCTTGGTTGATGGCCAGGGTAACTTTGGCTCTATGGATGGGGATCCACCAGCCGCAGCGAGGTATACCGAAGCTCGTATGGATAAGCTCGGAGCAGAACTATTAGCAGACCTCGAAAAAGACACGGTTGATTTTCGTGATAACTACGATGGATCTGAACGAGAGCCATCTGTGTTGCCTGCAAAACTCCCTAATTTACTCTTGAACGGGCAGATGGGTATTGCTGTTGGTATGGCAACAAATATTCCACCACATAACCTAAGCGAGCTTGTTGATGCCACGACTCATCTTATAGATCACCCTGATGCAACTACAGATGATCTTCTTGAACACGTGAAGGGACCTGATTTTCCTACTGGTGCAATTGTGTACGGAAAAGAATCGCTCCGAGCTGCATATGCAGGTGGTCGTGGAGGCGTAGTTGTACGTGCCGTTGCTGCTATTGAAGAGAACGCAAAAGGCCGACACCAGATCATAATTTCAGAAATTCCTTATGCTGTAAATAAAGCAACATTGATTGAAAAGATTGCTGATCTTGTTAAAGATAAGAAGATTGTAGGTATTTCAGACCTGAGGGATGAAAGCGCAAGAGGCACCGTTAAGGTCGTAATTGATCTTAAACGTGACGCGTATCCGAAGAAGGTACTTAATCAGCTGTATAAGCACACGCCACTTCAGACGACCTTCCATTATAATATGCTGGCACTTATTGATGGCATTCAACCTAAGGTTCTAGGGCTGCAAGATATGCTAAGTGAATATATTAAGCATCGTCAGTCTGTTGTTCGTCGTCGAACACAGTTTGAGCTGAAAAAAGCTCAGGACCGTGCACATATCCTCGAAGGTCTTTCAATTGCGCTCGATCATATAGACGAGGTAATCGCGACAATTCGAGCTAGCCAGACCAGTGATGAGGCCCAGAAGAACTTGATGGTTAAGTTCAAGCTTTCAGAAATACAGGCTCGTGCGATACTTGCTATGCAACTGCGCAGCTTGGCCGGTCTTGAACGCAAGAAGATAGAAGATGAGCTTGCTGAACTCCGCAAATTAATTGCAAAACTTGAAGATATCCTTGCTGACGAGAAGAAAATCCTCAAAATTGTTAAAGATGAACTTATCGAGATGAAGGAAAAATTTGGTGATCCACGTCGTACCCAGATTATTCCGCAAGAGCTCGGTAAATTCAGTGATGAGCAGCTCATACCGGAGGAGCAGGTTGTTGTTACTGTTACATCAGAGAACTATATTAAACGAAGTCTCGCGTCTGAATATCGTAAGCAAAACAGAGGTGGTAAAGGGAAGCGTGGCATGGCTACCAAAGAGCAGGATGTTATTGAACATGTTGTGCTTGCTAGCACACATGAGTACCTACTGTTCTTTACAAACAAGGGTCGTGTCTTCAGGCTTAAGACCTATGAAGTACCTGCAGCTGGTCTAAATGCCAAGGGTGTTGCCGTAGTTAATCTGCTACAACTTCATCCTGAAGAAGTTGTTACAGCGATAATCAAGCACGATGTCAAGGAGAAGAAGGGCTACTTCTTCATGACTACCAAGAAGGGTACTGTTAAAAAGACTAAACTCGAAGACTACAATAATATTAGGACGAGTGGCTTGATAGCAATTAAAATTGACGAAGGCGATGAGCTTAAGTGGATACGCCCGACCACTGGAGATAATGAGGTTGTTATTTCTACATCAATGGGTCAGGCAATACGATTCCACGAAAATGACGTCCGCCCAATGGGCCGTACGGCTCGAGGTGTAAGAGGTATGCGACTGCGACCAAATGATGTTGTTGTCGGAATGGATATTGTCGAGGAAGATTCGAATATATTTGTGATTAGTGAAAAGGGCTACGGAAAGCGGACTAAGATTTCTCAGTTCTCTCCTCATAAACGCGGTGGGGTTGGTATACGATCTGCGGTTGTTAACGCGAAAACAGGTAACCTTGTGTCAGTGAAGTCGCTTACAGATGAAACCCCTGAAGTGATTATTATTTCTAACAACGGCCAGACTATCCGATTAGGCTTAAAAGACATTCCTGCGCTTGGTAGAACAACCCAGGGCGTACGAATTATGCGCCTTGCCGATGCCGACAGCGTTGCCTCAATTGCACTTGTGAGCAAAGAGCAGGTAGTTGAAGACGAAGAATCGGATGAAGGAGAGGGTGATGCGCCAGTTTCTGAGTGATTATGCCTACTTCGTAATACCCATATTTGCATGGGTGATTGCTCAAATCGCAAAACTGATTATCACTGGTTTTAAGAACGGGGAATGGAATTGGCGATATATATACCGTTCTGGTGGTATGCCAAGCGCACATACTACAGTTATTGTATCGCTCTGCACAGTACTTGCGTATCGGCTTGGGACTCGGTCTCCTGAGTTCGGTATTGCCTGTACGATGGCAGCAATAATTATGTATGATGCCGTGAATGTACGGCATGCAGTAGGTGAACATGCAGTCGCACTGCGCGAGATTATTCCACGGGTGTTCAAAACGAAAGACGCACCCGTTATTACCATTCACCAGTCTAAGGGACATACTCCGTACGAGGTTCTAGCAGGGGTGGTAATAGGGCTCATAGTGCCTGTGCTTGTATTTTACGTTACATAAATTACAACGAAATATAAGTTGTTGTTGACAGATGTAAACTGATTGCATACAATTGATCTCAGTCTGTCTGATCTTTTATGCGAGAAATCAGTACAATATACAGAGAGAAGCTACATTGAAAATTGAGTAGTGCAGCGTCAACGTCAAAATTTTTTTGATGTTTGAATATTTTTTTGAGAAGTAAGTATTTCTAGAGAAGTATCAAATTATCTTTTTTAAAGTTTGGTTTTACATTTATGCAAAATCAGCTTTATTTTTATGGAGAGTTTGATCCTGGCTCAGGATAAACGCTGGCGGCGTGCCTAATACATGCAAGTCGAGCGGTAAGGCTTTGCACTTAGTATTTGATCGCAGTAGTTTACTACTGGAGCAACCTAATTCAACCCTAGGCTAGGGAAGATGCGGCGAGGGAGATCGAGTAATAAGTGTAGAGT
>JAGOUG010000045.1 GCA_018061375.1 Candidatus Saccharimonadota bacterium | reverse complement strand
TTAGCCCAAAATGACCCAAATCAAACCATTCTCAAATTACAAGCAAACCGAACATGTTGACTACCCCAAGTACTCACCGTTAAGGCTAGGGACGACGTTCCGCCAGGGCTACACGTCTATGTAAAAGATGGAAAGCTTATCATGAGCGACGACTACAACGCCTTTGCTATGTACAACGAACTCGGATTCGAGCGGGCTGTCTGTATTGTCTTGGGTGATACACCCGAGACTGATGGCGTTGAGTACCAGGGTGATCCGTTCATCATGCCTCCGCCTACCGTAGAAGAACTACCTACTTAAATATGCTACTATTGAATTGAAATAGCTTGTGCGTCTTGCGAGAGGGTACGAGCTATTTTAGTAGTGATATAATACAGATAAGAAACCTATGAGTAGTAAATCAGCAGCAAAACTAGTCAAAGATGCTCGAATCGCCAAAGGCCTGACTCAAACTGAGCTTGCCGAGAAAACAGGCGTGCATTCTAATACCATCGCCAAGATTGAACAGGGCATCCAACAGCCTTCCTACCCGACTATCAAGAAGCTATCTAAAGTTCTTGATATAAACATCAACGACTTTCCAGAGTAGCTAGCTTATCAAGCTTAGTAAACCGCAACATCTGAAGAGCCAGGCTATCAGAGGCCGATCGTCTCATGATTTCACAACTATCACCTTGGGATAGAATGTTTAAGCTACCTTCCCAAAGTATTTCCTCGTCAATTATTGCAAGTTTTCGGTGATGTTTGACGGTATAGAGCACTTTTATGCCAATATCCTGCATTGATGCTACTGCATTTTCTGCCTGGATAGCATATTCTTCATTATGTTCCTCTGGATTTCTAGTATTCACTACTATTCTTACACCCTTACGACGCAACCTCGTAAGTAGCGGTAGAAGGTGCTCCATCCTTCTTCTAGTGATGAAGGGGCTTTCTATGATTACAGACTGCCTAGCACGTCTCAAATCACGCTCAAATGCTTTATAGAACGTATTGTTATCAAAGAGAGCTGAATTATTCATTATCACCCTCCTTGATTTCCTCATCAAGTAGCTCTCTAATCTCCTCAACATCCACTATTGGATCATCTTCCTGCATGGAAAAAGTTCTATTAAGGAACCTTCGCCCCAGCCATTTATGACTTTGAGTTTTTGATCTGTAAAAAGTTTGGTTATTTGCACTATACTTCAACATATATTCCTCCTGTCAAATTCTAATCTGTTGCTAAAGTTCGAATCCCTTATGCCCCAAACTAAGCTCGATATGTATTGTTTTGTTGTGAAGTCTAATAATACTATTTATGTTAAAATTGCTATATATTCTAAATCCAAAGAATAATAAAGGAGTATCTAGTTATGGCTAAGAAGAAAGATAACCAAAATGAAAACAAGGCAATGTTGGCCGTAGGAGCTAGCACTGTACTGGCAGCTCTAGTACTCTTCAAGACTTTTGTTGTCGTGCAGAATCTTAAACAAAACTTTCAAGGTGCTCCTAACTCATACGCACTATGGCCTGCATTGGCATTGGCTATATATGCATTCCTTGTAACTAAAGATACAAAAGTTAAGTACGTTTCGATTGCTGTATTAGCCGTTCTGGCGACTTGTATTCTCGTCTGGTTTTTTGGCGTAACTGGTGCGGTGAATTTACAGTACAACTACAAGTAGGGCGGATTCGTACGTCTTCTCGTAAGACTATTACCACCCTCTTCAATATCTTCATTAAGTAGCTCCCGTATCTCTTCTACATCGACTATTGGATCATCTTCCTGGATAGAAAAAGTTCTATTAAGGAACCTCCGCCCCAGGGTGCATGGACGAATTCAACTCAGCCGTATTTTAGCTGGACACCAGGTAATGATTCTCAGTCTGCAGTAAAAGGCTACTGTGTATATCTTGGGACTACTCAGAACTCCGACCCAGTATCTACGAAGGGCCTACTCGGTACGAGTCCGATTACGCCACAAGGTGGTACCTGCCAGTACATTGTACCCGGCGCAGAGCTTGATACATCTGTTTCTGGTGTACTTAGTTCTGCTCTTTCAAGCTCAAATTCTAACTACTATATATACATAAAAGCACTCGATAATGCCGGGAATGTATTTAGCGGAGCAGGTGAAGAGTTTAGCTTTAAGTTTGATGCCACAGCCCCATCAAACCCATTATTTATAAGCACCCCATCCCAGTTTGTTGCAACAAAGCAGGTCTCTATTACCTGGCCTGTAGCGGATGGAAATGCGGCTAGCGATTCCCACTCTGGTATTGCTGGACTACAATATAGAATCGGTCAAAATGGTACCTGGTACGGTGATGCACATACGGGAACGCAAGATAATACAGATTTAATTACAAACGACGGCTCGTACCAGACGGTTGACCCAGAAGACTTTGATAATTTGGTAGATGGCAACAACACAGTCTATTTTAGAACCTATGACACGGCGGGTAATGTGAGCTCTAGTTTTGTGACGGGTGTGATCAAGATCAATACCGTATCACCAACTGGTCCGCTTAATGTTACGGCCGATCCAACTACAAATACTACCAACAGTTTCAGCTTCAGCTGGCAGCCTCCGGCAGTATACGGTGGATCTGTAAGCAACCTTACATACTGTTATACGGTAAATACGTTACCGTCCGCAAACACATGTAGTTTCACGGCAGCTGGAGTAACTTCAGTGCCGTCAGCTGCTTATGCGACTCAACCTGGGGACAATACTTTTTATGTTGTAGCTAAAGATGAGGCCGGCAACATTAATTATGCTACATACGGCCAAGCAATATTTACTGCAAACACGTCTGCTCCCGGTATTCCGCTCAGTATCGATATTGCTGATATTAGCGTAAAGTCTACATCGAGTTGGCGACTAGCACTCTCATGGGATCCGCCGACTGATGTTGGAGCAGGTGTATCAAGTTATAGAGTATACCGTTCAACTAATGACGTTACCTATACTAATGTTGCAAGTACCTCCGGCTCTAGCTATGTGGATAGTGGTTTGCAGCCTGTAGAATATTTCTACAAAGTCAGAGCATGTGATTCGGCTAATAACTGCGGAGCATATACGCCTGTAGTCACAGCTACTCCTACGGGTAAATTTACGACACCTGCCGAGGTAGTCAGTGTGCCAAAAGTAAATGAAATAAGTACTCGCAAGGCTACTATAAATTGGTCAACCGACAGGAATAGTGATAGTCGAATTCAGTATGGTCTTTCTGCAGGAGAGTATTTTAGCACTGAGGCAGCTATTTCAGCGCAGACAACAGATCATGAGGTCGCATTGAACAACTTGACTGCAGGCACAACGTATTACTTTAAGGCTAGATGGACAGACGTAGATGGTAATATTGGTACTTCTGGCGAATATAGCTTCACGACCTCCCCTGCCCCAGTGGTAAAAGAGGTTGTTTCGGCCCCAACACTTACTACTGCTGGTATAAACTTCACTTCTAAGGATGCGTCTAAGGTTAAGATCTACTATGGTAAAAGTGAAGGGTTCGGTGGTACGGCTGAGCTTAATACATCGCTCAGTGAATCAAGTTACTCCATCTCTATAGATGGTCTGGATGATGGTAGTAAGTATTTTTATAAAATAAACACCTTCGATAGTGATTCAAATGAATATGAAGGTAACGTGTATTCTTTTACAACTCCAGCACGACCACGTATAAGTAACGTTCGGTTCCAGCCGGTAGAAAATCAACCGAGTAGCACACAAAAAGTTAGTTGGACTACTAACGTTGCCGCAAACAGTGAAGTAAGTTATGGGGTAGGTAATTTGGCGAAGACAACGAGTGACAACAAGCTTGGAACACTGCACGAGGTTACTATCAGTGGCCTTAGTGATGATAGTACCTATCAGCTAGTTGCACGTTCTCGTGATGAAAACGGTAATCTAGCACAATCAGATATTCAGATTTTTAAAACAGCACTCGATACCAGGCCACCTACTGTATCTGAAGTTGTAGTAGAAGTCTCTATACGCGGAACGGGTACCGAAGCGCGCGGACAAATTGTGGTTAGCTGGAAGACAGATGAACCTGCCACCAGCCAGGTCGCCTATGGTGAAGGTTCTGCAGGACTGTTATCTAGCGTTACAAACGAAGATACAAAACTCAGTACCGACCACGTAATTGTTATATCTGATCTTTCGACCTCACGGGTGTATCACCTAGAGCCACGTTCTTACGATAAAGCTCGTAACCTGGTCGCGGGAGAACAGCAAATTGCAATTATTGGCCGTGCAAGTGAAAACGTACTGAGTATTATATTTAATGCGTTACAGAATATATTTGGTGTCAGTGCATGAATGATATAACCGTAAGCCAGCCTGCGGTAAAGACTCCTGCCATGTGTCATTTTGTAGATGTGAGCAAGACCTTTAAGCTCGGCGATCATACGGTTGACGTGTTGTTTAGCGTGAGTTTTGATGTACCTGCCGCTAGTTTTAGTATTATTCATGGACCTTCTGGCAGTGGTAAGTCAACAATATTAAATACTCTGATAGGGCTTGAACCACCAACATCTGGTAATGTCTGTATAGATGGTGTTGATTTTTATAAACTATCAGCTGATGAGCGAGCCTCATTTAGGGCTGAGACAATAGGGATGGTTCACCAAGATAACTATTGGGTTAATAGTCTTTCAGCCGTAGAAAATGTTGCCCTCCCCCTTCTGCTTGCTGGATGGCATAAAAAGAAGGCATTAATTTTAGCTAATCAGAGTATTCAACGTGTCGGTCTTGAGCAGTATGCGCACTATAACCCTACGGTTCTTTCGGGTGGGCAACAACAACGAATTTCTTTTGCCCGTGCGACTATTACTCGTCCAAAACTACTAGTTGCAGATGAACCAACAGGAAATCTTGATACTAAAACTGGGGATCATATTGTTAGTCTTTTGCAACAATTTAATACAGAGTACAAAACTACGATTGTGCTTGTAACGCATAATCTAGATCTGCTGAAACTGGGTGATAACGACATATCAATTCAGGACGGTAGAGTCGTGGATACAAATAACCACACTAAGAAGCAGAATACGAATACTCACACCACGAATACTACGGAATCTATCTAATGGAAATGCTTAAGAGAAAACTAAAAATAGAGCGTGGTCATAATCGGGCAAGCGGGTCCGTACGAACAATTCAGCTTGTTGACATAGCTCTGAAGAACTTGTTTTATAAGCGGCTTCGTACGACACTTACAATTATTGGAGTAATGATTGGTGTTGGCGCAGTATTATTTTTGCTTGCGTTTGGCTATGGGTTACGTAACGTAGTTAAAGACCAGGTTGTGGATTCAAATTCTATACGAACAATTGATGTTACTACCGTTAAGTCACAACTCATTGCTCTAGACGAAGACACCGTAAGTACGATCCAAGATATGCAGGGCGTAAGTTCGGTTGCTCGAATATATAACGAGGCTGGTAAAACGAGTTACGGTAATTCAACAATTGAATCAGTTTTATATAGTACTGATCAGAGCTATCTCGATTTAGCAAATTATAAAAAAGTTGCGGGAGCACCTGCTAAGTTCGTGAAAGGCACTGAAGTATTTGTTAATAACGCGTATGTCCAGGCAATTGGTATAAAAAACCCAGATCAAGTTATTGGTAAAAGTATCAAGTTAGAATACAAACTAAATAAACTCACTGATACTGAACCGGATAAGTTGCACGTGTATAAGAGTGAAATTGCAGGAGTGCTAGATACTGGGAGTGGTGCCGAAATATATATAAGTAGCAAGGTATTTTTGGATACAGGAGCCACAAACGCGAGTCAACTTAAAATTTTAGTTGATCGTAAAGACGACGTTGCGGCTGTTAGAGATAAGACGGAGTCACTTGGTCTCATTACAACGTCACCGCTTGAAACACTCGATCAAATTAACCAGGTCTTTGCATTTTTAAATATCCTATTTCTAGGATTTGGGAGTATTGGCCTCGTGATTGCGGTGCTAGGAATGTTTAATACGCTCACGATTTCGTTACTAGAGCGTACTAAAGAAATTGGACTGATGATTACGCTCGGAGCACGCAGGCGTGACATTAGAAGGCTGTTTATGATTGAGGCCGTGGGACTTTCATTTATCGGAGGTCTAGCAGGAAGTCTTGGTGCCTTCTTGATTAGTCGGATTGTTGACTTGGTACTAAATAGGCTGGCACAATCTCGTGGGGTAAGTGAAACGTTTACCGTCTTTAGTTTTCAGCCGGGATTGTTACTCGGTACACTGTGCTTTTCAATATTGCTCGGTCTGTTTGTTGTATACATACCTGCCAAACGCGCTGCAGATACGAATCCAATAGAAGCGCTTAAAAACTAGTTTAATACTGTTACGCAACACAAAACATAAACTCTATGCTTGACAAATAATATAATCTGTGATACAATGCTTATACGATCGAAATCTCTTTGAATGGTTTTTAAGACAAATATTTTAAAAAATCGGTTTCGATACGAAGTACCGAGTGACCCTCTGGCATGACCAGACGTTACACGACTCTGAAATCAATATAATCGCAGAGCGTCTAAGCGTATACAAGCACCCTACTACTTCTCTATTCAAGGAGTTCTCGTTTGTGATTTTATATCAAATTAATGGAGACATCAGACTATGGTTTCAATACCAATTTCAGATGTAGCCGGCATATAACAATCACTATCTCTTGTTAGTTTACAAAAAGAGCTAGTGATGCCAGCATACATCTGACGACTAGCTCTTTAACATATAATCTTACTACGTAAGGTTGAACCACATCTATACTATTGCCAAAGCCTTTATATATAAAGGTGAATTTTTTGCTATTACAGAGATTCATAGGGCTCTGGCAGTAG
>JAGOUG010000044.1 GCA_018061375.1 Candidatus Saccharimonadota bacterium | reverse complement strand
ATGTAATCCGCGGCCAGGAGTTTATTAGTAGCATGCCAAATTACCTAGCGTTATATGAAGCACTCGACTTAGAGCATCCTATATTCGCACATATGCCTCACATCATGAACGAGCAGGGCAATAAAAAGCTCGGCAAGCGTGACGGGGCTAAAGATGTGCTCGATTATATTCGTGATGGCTATCTTCCCGAAGCACTCGATAGCTTTATTGCCACAATGGGTTGGAATGATGGCACCGAGCAAGAAGTATTTACAATGGATGAATTGATCGAAAAGTTTAGCCTTACCAGGGTTCAACGTTCCGGTGCTCGTTTTGACGAGAAACGTCTACTTTGGGTTAACGGTCACTTTATACGTGAGCTATCGATTGACGAGCTATATCGCCGCGTTGAATTCTTCTGGCCTGACTCAAGTAAGAAAGCGCCTGAAGATTACAAGAAGCGCGTTCTTGGCTTAGCCCAAGATCGTCTTAAGACCCTAAAGGACCTCCCAACGCTCACCAACTATTTCTTTGAGGAGCCTGTTATTGATATTAGCCTCCTTACCGACAATAAGCAGTTAAGTAAACTATCTGCAGCCGAGCAAGCCGATTTACTACAAACAGTACATGATGCATTCGTTAGCGATAAACAATGGACGAATGACTCTATCCAGCAAACGCTCAACGAACTCCTTGAGACAACTGGCCAAAAGCCAGGCACATTATTTAGTCTAGTACGTATTGCCACAACATGGGCACCGTTTAGTCCGCAGTTAAACGATACACTTATGCTACTCGGTAAGGATAAAACACTACTCCGGCTTTCAAGCACAATAGACCACTTAAAATAAGCATAAGCGCCGTGATATACTAAGGCTAATGCAGCCATCATCGCCAGACAAAAAACCTCGATTATTCGCTCGAATTAAAGCATGGGTTCATGCCAACCCAAAACGTACATATATTCTGGTTGGCCTTGGTATAATTATTGCTGCAAATCTTATTGTTCTGGCTGTATTTTGGCAGCAGCCCAAAGAAGTTGAATCACCAAAAAAAGTTCAGCCAGCGAAACAGCAAGCTCCGAAGCCTGTCTACTACTCACCGTTAACTGGTGAGCAGATAGAATCAGAAGCAGCAAAAACAAAGCCTGTTACGGCTATTATGTTAGAAAATAGCCCCGATGCTCGCCCGCAATCAGGGCTCAAGGACGCTGAGGTGGTCTATGAAGCAGTAGCAGAAGGTGGAATAACTAGGTTCTTAGCTGTATATCAGCAGAAAAAGCCTCAGCTGATTGGGCCTGTTCGCAGCCTTCGTATGTATTACCTTGACTGGGCAACTCCCTACGATGCCAGCATTGCACATGTCGGAGGTAGCCTTAATGCATTAAACACTGTTCGCAATGGTTCATATCGAGACATCGATCAATTCTTCAACAGCACTACTTACTGGCGCGCCACCGACCGCTATGCTCCACACAATGTTTACACTAATTTTGAAAAACTCGATCAACTAAACACTGCTAAGGGCTACAATTCTTCTAGCCCCGTAGGCTTAGAGCGTGTAGATATCGAAGCACCAGTAAAAGACAAAAAGAAGACGAGCGAAGCCGCTGCCCCCGAAGTAATAGCCCCTGAGGTGGTGGCAAATAGTGTAAACCTCACAATTAGTGGACCCCTATACAATTCATCGTATACCTATGACCCTGCAACTAAGCTGTATGCACGATCTCAAGCAGGGGCACCACACCTTGACCGAGAGGCTGGCCAAATTACTGCAAAAACAGTAGTTGCTCTGCGCGTAAATATGGTTAACGTGCTTGAGGATGGTTACCGTGAAAATATCACTACATCTGGAACGGGGGAGGCGATCATATTCCAAGATGGTAAAGCTACTAAAGCCACCTGGAATAAAAGTGACCAAAAAGGTCAATTAGTCTTTACTGATGCAACGGGTGGCCAAGTTAAGCTAGCTCGTGGCACTACTTGGATTTCAGCAATTCCAACTGATGGCGGTGATGTAACATGGCAGTAAAAGACGTACGTGCCGAGAACGAACAGCTGAATCGATTTTGGCCACGCTATCGCAGGCATACACTCTTTAGGGCACTCGGGCTTCAATTTGCTATGTGTTTGATCACTATAGGTGTCGTGCTGATGCTATACCCGGAGCCTCCAATTGGCGCTTGGATTGTGATAGGTATTTTAAGTATTATGGGGCTTGTTTCAACCCTAATAACCACTATGATCGCTATGCGTCCAGTCAAAGAGTTATCAAGTGCCATGGTGCATGTTTCTGGTGAGCCAAGTAACTTAACGCCACCAAACATGAACGATGGATATTACGCACGTAACAAAATGCGTCCACTACTCAAGCAAATTTACGAAATGGCAAGTGTATCTACTAACCCTACGTCCAAATCTACTACGGAGGACCCAGCTACCTCAGTTAATGTGACGAACCAGTTAAATCATACAAGTACCGGTATTGTTATGCTTGATAGCAATAGTAAGATTATTTTTGCGAATAGTAGTGCACCAATTTCAGTTGACAAAGATGGTAACCGATCTCTCGAGTTAATATTTGATGTTGATCAAACTATCGAGCAGTGGTTAGCCGAACGCGGCGATCATGACATTCATGCCGAAAAATGCTGGCGTCGAATCTCAAATAAAATCACAGGAGAGCCAGATCGACGAATTTTTGACGTCCATGTCTCGTATGCAAAAGGCAGTGAAGCTGAGACCATTATTACATTACTTGACCGTACGAAAGAGTATGTACCCGAAGACGACGACCTTGATTTTATCGCCTTTGCTGCCCATGAGCTGCGCGGTCCAATCACGGTCATTCGGGGTTATCTGGATACACTTAACGATGAGCTTGCCGACGTCTACGATGCTGACCAGAAAGAGCTATTCCAGCGCTTAATTGTCAGTGCTAATCGCTTGAGTGGTTATGTAAACAATATTCTGAATGCAAGTCGTTTTGATCGCCGTCATTTGAAGATCCACATTAGTGAAGAGCACCTTCCTGATATATACGCCACAATTGCTGATGATATGAAAATGCGCGCCGAAGCACAGCAACGGCTTCTTAGTGTATCGTTCCCAGATACGCTACCTACAATCGCAGCTGATCTCAATAGTATGGGCGAGGTGTTAGCCAACTTGATCGATAACGCTATCAAGTACTCAAATGATGGTGGATCAATAGAGATTAGTGCAGAAGTAGACGGAGACTTTGTGCAAGTCAGCGTAACTGATCATGGCATAGGTATGCCAGCAAATGTCATTAGTAGCCTGTTTCACAAATTCTATCGCTCGCATCGCTCACGTGAGACTGTCGCTGGTACAGGCATAGGTCTTTATATCACAAAAGCAATCGTTGAAAGTAGTGGCGGCAAAATTAGCGTAAGAAGTGTCGAAGGTCATGGCTCAACGTTTACCGTGTCCCTGCCCATTTATGCCACTGTAGCCGATAAGCTTACTAAAGAGAAGATTAATAATGGCATACTGATTGAAAGGTCATCTAGCGGTTGGATAAAAAATCACGGCGCATTCCGTGGATAG
Organism: Candidatus Saccharimonadota bacterium; assembly: GCA_018061375.1. Lineage (GTDB taxonomy): Bacteria > Patescibacteriota > Saccharimonadia > Saccharimonadales > UBA7683 > JAGOUG01. The sequence goes on along the minus strand of JAGOUG010000044.1, from coordinate 3,481 downwards.
CAAGCACCGACGCTTATGTTTTAAGGTATACTAAAATCATGTCAATCAAATATATCCTTATTGTCGAAGATGACCGCTTTATCGGTGAAATGTACGTACGCAGCCTAAACAAAGCCGGCTACAATGTCGACTGGATGGTAGACGGAAATGACGGTTTAATTGCAGCACGCAACAAACCGTACGACTTAATGCTACTAGATGTGATGCTACCCGAGCGGCGAGGTGGTGAAATTTTGCAAATTCTTAAGGGCGGGGAAGAGGATTTAATTCCAGGCACTAAAGTTGTAGTCCTTACTAACTTCGATCAAACCGAACAGGCACGCCATGACATGGAGAAGTATGCTGACGGCTATCTCATTAAAGCTGAAATCACACCTAAAAAACTACTCGCATTTATAGAAAAACTCGCTGCAACACGCTAGACAACAGAGGTCAATTTTGCTAGAGTAGGGAAGTCGGTCCCGTCGTCTAACGGTTAGGACACCAGGTTCTCATCCTGGCAATCGGAGTTCGATTCTCCGCGGGATCACCAGAAGAGAATACAGATGAGAAGACGTTATAAATATAGCGTCTTTTTGTTTTGGGTTCAATTCTTATCTGTTCATATCGTGTTCTATTTCTATACATAGACATAGCTTCGCACAATATATCTTGTTCAATTGTCAAATGTCGCACAATAAACCTGACATGTCTATACTATGAAGAGTATTTCAATCGTATGAGAAAGTAAAGCTCAAGAATCATGAAGGCAAGATATGTACATCAATAAACGAGACGCGGACAGATTAAACTTTTTTATTGATAGGGTAGTGGACTTTCTCGAATCGAAGAACATCAGTCAGTATTATACAGAAACTAGCTTTAATCCCAACGTTGGAATTGAGCTAATTGACGGCACTATTTTACCGGTAGCGACAGAAGGGCCAATGGTGCTTCATAATGAATTTAATGCGTTTATTACAGGCATACTCATACGATATATTGAATTAATGCGTCAAAATTCAGATAATAGACTATTTGGTTTTGCAGAAAGACCCTTACTTGATTTCATAACCTCATGGGTATTTATTACCGTATCCAAGAACAGTGTAACTTTTGAAGATAGGGAGAGAGTTATTACATTGCTGTTTGCAGGGAACTACAAATATATTGAGAATGGTGATGGTAGCTTCGATACGTACATATTAGGTAAGGGGAGTAATTTGACTAAAAAGGATCTCCATGCGCTAAGAACCCTTGAAGTAATGCCGTATTTTAATAGATTGTGGGGTATTTTTAAAGATGAGATATTAAAGAAAAAATCATTATCAAATAGCCTGTCATACCTCGAACAACATGCAGGATATCTACACATAATAGGTCACCAACATATGAGAGTTCATGCAAACCCACTATCTCTAAATGAGCTTACATCTAACACAGACCAGGAGCCACGTCATCTTGTAATGCTTGCTCTATACTTGAGACAAGTTGTTGATTATTATCGTGAATCAGATTATGAGCAATATCGTAAACTAAAATATGCTTTTGATAAGTTTTGGGATAACCATAAACTAGATGTTGATAGTGACTGAAATCAGTAATTTCAATCTATAAAAGTATGTTAAATGTTCTGTTCTCAAGTAGGCCCTGCGGCGCTGCGCGCCTTGTGCCTGACAGGGTTTTAGCCCTATCAATTACAGTCTAATCATATCACACGAAACACACCGAAGCACGCGACTTATGAGATTGGCGTGTTGTTATTCTGCGCATTGCTCAATAGGAACTCATCTTTAGTTTGTATCCTTGTTGCGAGCTGCTTTATTTGATTATAATTATCCTTTAGAGGGCTGGTATCAATCCTTGTCGTTGAGTTAGTAGCACTCTCAACAATAGACATATAACCATTAAAATCGGCTTTAGTTGAATCAAGACTTTGAAGAAATATATCCCTATCTGACTCATCATTGTTCAATATCTTCATTAATGAAACCGTTTGAAGGGCTAGATTTGCTATCGCTGCGTTATAAGCAGCGGCAATCGCATTATCAATTCGCCATTGCTCAATTGCAGCTTTCGTAGGAGCAGGCGAGGTGGTATTGTCAGGTTCTTGATCTGCTTCATTTGAAAAAGTACCCCGTGAAGGTATAGACAAACCTTTTAGAACATCCACTAACTTATCTTCGGTTGGACTAGGTGCAATTATAGCCTTAGTAACCCTGTCTAACATCCTCATAGAAAGTTTATTTAACTGCTCAGTGTTCAGCTTTATAGAAGCCATTGCATTTTCACTCCGTCTTTCGGCACTTTTTGCCTGAAAGAAGAACACAACAGATAACGTCAATGCCACAATTCCAGTTACAATTCCAAACACGGCAGCAATAAAATTGACAATATCAAATGCAGACAAAAGCTCTTCCATGTACATTATTCTGCACCGGCATATACCCTGGATGCAAGCATAATCAATATAACTTCTTAAATCATCTTATTGCAAACGGATTTTTCTTATAACATAAGTCACGCTGACGGATGAACCGTCGCCATACACCTTCCGAAATCCGAGAATGCTGCCTATTGCCCTATATGAAGGAAGTTTACGCTCTACGTGGTACCAGCCGTTAGAAGCCAGCCTAAGCTCATTTTCAAGCATTGCGAGGCGCTTACGCGCTTCATGACGAGTAGCAAAGTGCATACCCATAAGCGGGTGGCCGTTTTCGTAAACCTGAAAGTAGCTGCTTTGGGCAGCATACTGCTCGGGCACGGCAACGTACCGTTGCCCGGCAGCGGGGCGCAGTTCGCCCTTTACTGGCTTTTGTCTGCTGAAGGAAATATAGAACATAATTAGAACTTAATATGTTTAACTTGGTTTGATGTTTGAACGATTCGAATATTTGCCAATTTGGCAAAATATAAAAACCATTGGCAAATAATTAAATATGGCCAAGCATGAAGGAAATTAAAAACATGCAAAGCAGGGTGTGATACAAACAAATTTAAATTGTTGGAAAACATTTGATGATTATAACGTGAGGGTAGTGTATTCATGTTCTAATTCCTTACATAGACTTAACGTCGCACAATATATCTTTTACGACATTAACTATATCGGCCAAAGATGATTACACATACCTTTGCACTAGGGTAGTATTTTGCTTATGCGGTGTATTCTACCAAGTTACACTGACTACGTTCTTACTCTTAACATACTTTCATAACTTAATTCGTCACCACTGCCTATATGCGTTCTAGTCGCCATGCGTTCATCACAGTTATCCACATAATCATCAATTCATTTAGTAATTTGCTTTTTTTGAAAAATGTTACTCCCCTATCTTTTTTTACAAATACTACCCTATTTGCTTTATTTTAGTTTCTATATTATTGTATAGTTTTTAGCAATTTGAAATAATAGAACATAAATAGAACTTACACTAGTGAAGTGGGGTACGCTCTATTTATAATACGCCTTACCCTCTAAACGAACATCAACGTATTCAGG
>JAGOUG010000043.1 GCA_018061375.1 Candidatus Saccharimonadota bacterium | reverse complement strand
ATTTACAGCAGCGCGGAGGTGGTTACCTTTCACGAAAAACTGCACAAAGATTCCCCACCGTAAGTAAGGAAACCTATCAAGACCTTGATGATGGCGATTTAAACACGTTTAAATCATTCCATGATCTTTCACTTGGAAAAAGGGCTTTCTACTCTTTTGTACTGGGCTCAACGTTCAATGTTACTCGTGAAGCCATAGTTACCGGCAACACAGACGACGAAGTCTTGAAGCCTGTTGAAAGAGCGAGCGTAAGAACTACGACAGCTATGGTTGCAATAATGGCCGGAAGTGCAAATATTGTTAACCAGCAATTCCAAGATAATGATGCCGTACAAGCAGTCATGGATCATGGTGTTAAAAACCCATTAGTGTGGCTGGGCATTGGAGTAGGTTTACTTGCGAAAGATAGCATCGTTACCAGGCGACAAAAAAGACGCATTGCTGCGAACACAGTTCAAGAAGATCAGAACTAGTTTTTCTATACGTACTGGTAGCAACTATTTATTGACACACACAATCTGAGGCACTGGGAATCCATTAAAGGTTGACCCGTACACTACCGTGTATGCACCCGTACTTGCAATACAGACTCTGTCACCAACCGTAACATCACTAGGTAGCGATACGTCTAGGTCAATAGTATCGTACGCATCACACGTTGGGCCTGTCAGTGCAAAATGACGAGGCATAGCTGAATAGTTACCGCTGTTCTTAACTGCGAATATCGGGTACTTCCAATCTTCCATCTCGAGGCTTTCCATTAAACCCTGGAATACACCAACATCTAGATATAACCAATCCTGGCCTGATCTACTGGCCTTGCCAATTACCGTGGTGACCATTACTGCGGCATCTGCAACTATATATCTACCAGGCTCTGCGTATAATTCTACTTTCTGGGGTATAAATTTATCCAGAGCAGTATTAATTGTAGCCGCTAAGATGTCTAGGCTCATCGTCTGATCAGAATACTGCCCAGGGAAACCGCCACCGATATCTAGGAATCTAACGTCAAAGTCAGCGTTATCCAGCCTCTCAATAACCCTTCCGGCAGTTTCAATTGCGCTTTCCCAGGTTTTTACGTTTTCTGATTGTGATCCAACATGAAATGTTATACCGATAGGCTTTAGCCCCAACTCTGCAGCATGTCCAAAAAACGCTACGGCATGATTTTCATCAGCTCCAAACTTTTTAGAGAGTGGGAAGGCGCTACCGTAATCAGAAACCTTAAGCCTTAAATACACTTCTGAGCCGGGTGCGTCTTTTGCAATCTTATCTAATTCGACTATTGAGTCAAACGCAAAACGATCGACGCCCGCGTTGAATGTTTCTACTATATGTCCAGGAATCTTAACTGGGTTACTAAACAATATTGGTTTACTCGAGACTTCTCTTACAGCATTAAATTCACCTAGCGATGCAATGTCATAGCCGTCAACTAAATCTTCTACCACTCGCAAAACAACTTCGTCCGAAAGTGCCTTAATTGCATAATATATCTTCACCCTTGGGAGTGCCCGCTTAAGGCTGCTGACGTTCTTTCGAATAATATTTGCATCTACTACCATAGTTGGGGTATCAGATAGCTCAAGTTGCTCTACAGTCTGCCGCCAATTGTTTTCACGTTTTTTTTCCATATTACTTTCATAAAAAATAGGCACGGCGCCACCAAAACACAATATTTTCGTGTAACGCTTATGCCTATTTGTAAATATTATCTAAACTGTGTCAAATTATAGCATTCTTGTGCTGATATGTCAATTTATTTATTCGGATATTTATGCACGTACCGAAGATATGTTTGTTATGCTAGTTAAATGACGGATGTGATAAAACAAAAGATCGCGATTATTGAAGATGAGGCGGCGATCCGAGGAATGTATAGCTTCAAGCTAAAACACTCCGGGTTCGAAGTATGTGAGGCTGGAGACGGAATTGAAGGATTAGCGATGCTGAAAAGTGAGTTACCCGACCTGATTCTGCTTGATCTTCGAATGCCCCGTATGAACGGTGACGAAATGCTCAGGGAGCTGAGATCTACAGATTGGGGTGAATCTATACCAGTCATTATTTTAACAAATATAAGCCGTGATGAAGCACCGAGAACCTTGTGGCACCTTGGAGTTGCTGACTTCATTGTAAAATCTAACTCCACTCCTCAAAAAATAGTCGACAGAGTTGAATCAATTTTAGCCGAACTTAATTAAGGCCTTGATAAGATTATGTTTTTTCTCTAGCATAGAGGTATACAACTACGAAAGAGGGTATCCAGTATGAGTTCTGTAAAAGTTGCAATTATTGAAGACGACATAGCCATTTCTCAGATGTATCGACTCAAGTTTGAGACTGATGGTTATGAGGTACAGACAGCCGAAAACGGTAAAATTGGCCTAGAACTCATCGAATCATTTAAGCCTGATATTATTTTGCTTGATCTTATGATGCCAGAGATGAACGGCGATGCGATGCTCGCAGAGCTCAGGAAGAAACCTTGGGGTAAAGACATCACGGTGATTATTCTTACTAACATGGGCGAAGAAGAAGCGCCGAAGTCACTTGCTGATTTAAATGTCAGTTCATTTATCGTGAAGGCAGAAATGACCCCTCGTCAGGTTGCTGAACGGGTGAAAGCTACATTACATAATTGATTTAGATTGTAGATCTACTTGGCTGAAAGCTTAGCCGCTCTTATGACGTTTTCGAATAAGGCACAGACAGTTAACGGGCCGACGCCACCTTTTTTAGGGGTAAGTGTGAGATCATCTCGAGTGTAGACATCTTCAGATAAATCACCCTTGGTTACACCAGATTCTACCGCTACGCCAGCATCCACCACAACTGCGCCCTGGGGGATCATTGCTGAAGTCAGTGCACCAGGCTTCCCAGTTGCGGTGATTACGATATCAGCTTCTCCGACATTTGCTTCGACATCATCATTTTCATCACAAGAAGTTACATTTACACCAGAATTGTTGAGCATAAATTCAAGTGGTGCTCCGACCAACTTTCCTCTACCAACTAATACGACCTTTTTGTCGCGAAAATCAACACCATAACCAGCAAGTAACCATAGTATCGCCGTAGGCGTTGCTGCATCATACACAGAGCTGTCTCCGAGAGCGTCAACATCTTTTTCTGGAGCTACTAAGTTTACAACTTCGGAAGTTGCTGAAGGATCCGCCAACGGGAGTTGTACAATAATCGCATGTACAGACTCATCTGTATTGAGCGCGGTAATAAGTTGGGTGACTTCACGTTGCTTTACATGGTGAATATCAACATCAATTAGTATATCCGCACCGTATCGCTTCTTAAGCCTAGTGTAGATTTCTATAGTAGGATCATCTGCAGTTACTACAATTGCAAGCTTTGGCTGTACACTATTGGCCTGACGTAAACCACGCACCGCCTTGGCTTGGCGTTCTTTAATAAAATCTGCTAAATCTGAACCACTAAGAATTTTCATATCTTATAATACTAACAGAGGTGGCATTAAAAACAAGAGACCAGCCTCAGCTGATCTCTGTAATTACTAAACAGACTCGTTATCTAAACAAGTGGTGACTGTGGGTCTCTTGGTTCTTCTGTAGGTTCTTGCGCAACAAGTGTCTCAGGTGTTTGAGGCATAGGAGTAGGTTGGACATCTTGGAAGTTCTGTACCGGCTGAGGTTGCATTGGTGGCGTTGCACCCATTGGAGCAGCCGAAGGCTTAGCGTCTGGACCTGCTGGGCCACTATACGATGCGCTACCGAATGCTAGCATTGGATACCCAATAAGTGGGAATAGTGCGAGCACAATTCCGTAGCCTGTTGATTTACCAAATGATTTTGCCATATCGAGACTACCTATAATTTGAGTAATTACTGCGGCAACTCCACCAACCATAGGAATTAGAGATAGGAATGCCCACCAACCAGGTCGGCCGGCAACTTCGAAGAAGACGTACATGTTATAAAGTGGGATGAAGGCTGCCCAGGCGTCTTTGCGACCAGCTTTTTTAAAGATCTTCATAAGACAAACACTTATAAAGATATAGAGAAGTAGCCCAATTACAAGTGCAACTAGAATTATAGTCATTGCTGCAGCAGCTGCGGCTGGATCTGTTGTGGTTGTTGTAGTGCTATAGGTTGAATAACTTGTGTTGTAGTCACTCGAAACCTGAGCGAGTGTTGATAAAATTCCAGACATTTAGTCTCCTTTTAAAATGATTATGGCTTTACTATAACTTTTATCTGTTGTTAGCACAATATATTTATCCAGGGAGGACTTGGTCACGTTCCGCGACCCCGAAACTTTCAGACTACCAACAAGTTGTTAATCTGAAAGATTTCCTTGCGAAATGCTCCTAGCATTTCTCACCCCAGACACCCTGGCGTGTCTGGGATTCAAGTCCCGTGAACTCATCTCATGAAAAAAGACCTATTCATTCGAACAGATCTTTCTTCATGGAGGGTCAGCGGGGACTTGAACCCCGGACACCCTGCTTAAGAGGCAGGTGCTCTAACCAGCTGAGCTACTGACCCGTGTTTGGAACTTAAGCTACAGTACCTAGAATACACTTCTGTGATAACGACATCGTTAGAGCACCTGTGCTTATTTACTATTTTCAGCGATACAATCGCTGGGCAGCTGAGCTTCACGTACTTATAAAAGTACAGGGGTAATAGTATCATTTACTGACGGAATTATCAAATTGAAAATATGATAGATTGTAATTGTAGTTCAAGATCAAACTGTGATATAACATAAGTAGTATTAAATTATGAGGAGTTCTTATGGAACAAAATTCTACACCACCAGTAAACACTGGTGCACCACAAACAACTACACCTACAACAGGTGAAAGTGATAAATCGTATCTAGTAGCTTGGCTACTTTCATACTTTTTAGGATTTCTTGGAGTTGATAGATTCTACCTCGGCTACACAGGACTTGGGGTAGCAAAGCTACTAACCCTTGGTGGCTGCGGAATCTGGGCACTTGTTGACTGGATTCTTATATTTGCAGGCGTCACAAAAGACAAGCAGGGCCGACCACTTGCAGACCGCAAGAAGCACCTGAAGACTACCGTGATCATCTTCATAATACTGTTTACACTTGGAACCATTAGCGGAATCGTCAACACGGTTATTCTTTCTAAGGCAACGAAGGAAGCTATCGACAGTGCGAATACCGGCATTACATCGTCGTCAACTACTGATATTACTGGCAGAGCTGACAGCCAAGCTAAGGATATCGAAATAAAGGTTGGCGAGAGTGCGACTATCGACGACCTCAAAATGACTATCGTCTCAGTTGAAAAAAAGAGCTCGCTCGGTGAATATAGCGAGGCAAAATCTGGAAAAACATTTGTTGTAGCCAATGTTAAAATTGAAAATGCTAACAAGCAGAGTAAAAGCTACGGACCATATGACTTCAGTCTTCAAACTGCAGGTGGCCAGGTAATTGACACCACTTTTGCACTCGGAGATGGTGCTGATCCACTTCTAGAATCAGCTTCACTTGTTACAGGAGGAAGTGCCGCGGGAAACGTCTTGTTTGAAGCACCGATTGAAACTGGCAAACAATACATAATTTGGAAGCCAAGCTTCATTAATGCTGATCGTGCGGTTGTAGAAATACAATAATTGTACGTCGACATATATAACGCATACACATAGCCGTGTATGCGTTATTATTTTAAGTATGAATAAGACATGGCAGGTATTTTTAGAGGCTATCAGTCTGCAGACAGCCCGAGGCAGACTACTCGTTGCGCTCAGCGCCAACATTATTATATTTAGTGTCCCTTATCATTGGCTTGCGAACCTCTCTCTCTACAAGCAACTCGGCATCGACTCACCCAGCATAGGCCTCACTCGTGCCTACTGGCTGATTCTACACGGCCACCTAGCCGAGGCCTGGTCTAGAAACTGGTTAATATTCCCCGTGATGGCTGTAGCGTGGTCTATTGTAGCCCTAGACATATACAACCTAGTGAAGGGTTCCCGTTCTGTAGGAAAATCACTATCTGAAGATAAATACTGAAAGCATCATTGGAGTCTGCACTAGAAGCCATAATGTCTGTGCACAAATAATGGGCAGTATCTTATGCCTAATTCCATAGAGTAGCAAAATCACACTCGCAACATTATATGCTGTCCACATAAAAAATGAGACCTGTGAAGCATCTTGAGAGGAATATATGAGATAGATTTGCGGAAGCGTTGTAAGTGGTTGAATTATACTAACAAGCAAAGCAAGACTATCCAATTTGCTTGTGTTTTTTATTTTATGTGTTGGATGAAGTGTGTGTCGCATCATAAGCAGTATAGCTTAAATAGATGATTACCTACAGGTCAAGACATCAGCTGATATACTGTCGTTTGAGAACCAGCATCGTCATTACCAAAGCGAGCATCGAGAGCGCAAATGTAGTTATGAACCAAATGTTGGTGCCGGTGTTAGCAAGTAAGGCTGGCAGAGATATTACTGGCTGGACTGATGGCAACATGTGAGCATATAACTGATATTGAGCAAGTTGCCCTACGATCGTTTCACCTTGCAGTACCGTACGTAAGTCTGATCCATCTGTTTTTATCATAGCTACGCTACTTGTCATAGTAGCGGTAGCGCTATCTTCTTCCCATTGAGTCCCACCATCTGGGTAGGTATAGCCGGTATTGTACTGTACAGTTTTATAGATCAGTCGACCATCAGGTGTGTACTGTACCCCCATCATGCCATCAGCCTGTATTTCAGGTGGTTGGGTTTCTGGTGGGTTTTGCAGCAAGGAATTGTCGATGCTACTACTGATTTCTGTAACTAAAGATCTATTGCCCGATAGGTCAGTGACGTATATTGAGTTTGAGAATATCGCAACACCACCATTTTCCACAACACTACCCTCCATGTACACAATGTGTGTACTATCAGGTGACCAATCTAAGCTCGAAGGCTGTACACCACCAATACCTAATGCTGAAGGAGTAAGGCCGGTATAAAATATGTCTTCTGCTGCAGCACAGTTATAGGCAGCCGTTGAAATCGTCACGAGCTGCTGTACGT
>JAGOUG010000042.1 GCA_018061375.1 Candidatus Saccharimonadota bacterium | reverse complement strand
GTATTAAGCTACATGTTCATAAAAAACATGGTTTAGTGAGCAACGTATACAATGAAGACTCGCTGGCTGATCTGAAGGGACAGGTAGCAATAGGGCATAACCGCTATTCGACGTCAGGCGGCAAGGATGAATCGCATAATCAGCCATATGCAAATGAGCAACTTCAATTTGCATTTGCACATAACGGAAATCTCCCATTTACAGACGCTCTTAGGGAATACTTAAGTGACAAAGATATACCGCATGACGGCTATATTCACACTGGTTGGTACTAAAAAAACTGGCACAATTTCAACTCAGCGTATTGTACGATTCGGACAGGCTGCCATGGCTGTGGGTGTTCTATTTGTGCTCGGTTCAATTGGGGATGAATTAAAGAGTAAATTGTTCTGGCTCGGAATGTTCTTTGTAGGAGTTGGGTTTGGGTTGCTTGCGTCTCAACTTGGTAACGTAAATATGTCTTCCGTCGATGAATCTGAATCCGCTGAAGTCGGTGGCTTACAAGGTGTATTCCAAAACCTCGGACTGTCACTGGGTACGGCACTCGTAGGTTCGGTGTTTATTCTTTCGCTTACTTCTGGGTTCACAGCTGCAGTTCAAGCAAGCCCTGATTTAAGTACGGATGCCAAGAATACTATTATTCAGCAAGCTGAGAGTGGCGTTGGTATAGTCTCAAAAGACCAAGCAGACCAGTATGTTATAGATAACGGTGGGAGTGAAAGTACTGCACAAGCTGTCTCAAGTCTATACCAAGAATCACAGCTAGAATCGCTCAGGATCGGGATGTTCTTTGTCTTCGCATGTCTACTCGGATCATTCGCGCTTTCAAGTCAGCTGCCGTCATCTCTATTAAAATCCAAAAAGCAAACCAAATAATTATAGGTCTCACTATATAAGCAATTATGTCACTAATATATGTGGCTGATTCCAGTTAGTAAGAAGTACGCGCCAGCTGATAGGCTGGCTATTACAATAACTAATTGTATGTTAGTGCTAAGGATATTACTCAACTTACGATTTAGTTGCTTAAGCCGTTCTGGGCGGAATTCGTGATAGTATAATGCCATAAACAGTGGCACGAGGCCGATTGCAATTGTCCAGAAGAGTGCGAGTAGTCCCAGCGCTGGGCTGAGGTTATTAACCTTTGTGAGTTTGATTACAAAAAGTATTGCAAATATGTTTGTAGCGCTTAGTAGTGACTTAAAGAATCCAAATGCAAATAACGACCGCAAGCTATCAGTAGGGGGCTGCAAATCAATGGGCTTATGGGGGGCTGTATCATTTTTGTAGTTTGCCGCATGTTTGAATCCGAGTGTAAGTAAACTAGCGCCTAATAAAATGTCAATTAGTGCCGGAAGCTGGATCTTCTGAACGATACTACCAAGGCTAAATGTAACAGAAGGGTCTATAAAGGCTTGGGCTAGTACCGCTATAAGTAATAGTGGCGCAGCTACACCTGCAATCAGTACAAGGGCATTAAGTATCGGTCGCTTGTTTGTTAGGACGATAATCATATTAACCATTATGAGTAGCGGACTGAAGGCTATCATTAGGCCCAGAAAGGTAAGTACAAATAATCCGCCAATAAAACTAGCTATATCCATCTACTTGGTCTCTTCTGTTTTGGAGATATCTTTATACGCTTCGATTGCATGGCCCATACTCGTGAAGTGGGGAGCAGCAGAAATTGTTCGAGACAGCCTCCTACTTTTTCCGACAGTTTCTCTGATTGGGCCTTTCATTCGGGCAATAGCAAACGTAATTCCTTTAGATTTTAGGTCACGCATGAGGACGAGTAGCATCTGGCCAGCTGTTGAGTCAACCTCGGTAATGGTTTCTGCATCCCACAAAAACCACGTAATCGGTTCTTCTGATTTTTCAATGAGCTCATATACGGTATCCCTAAAGTAACTAGCATTAATAAAGTATAGCGGAGCGTCAAATCTGAATATGATCATTCCTGGCAGTGCCGTTGTCTTCGGTGGCCTACTCATATCACGAACAGCGCCGTTTTCTGCAATGCCCAGTACCGCGTATTTAGGAAGCGTATTTTTACGAACAAGGTTGATTACTGCGAGCAAGACTGCAAGTAGTAAGCCTTGAAAAATACCGAGAATCGTTACACCAAGTAGGGTTACAATTGCAAGCAACGCTTCGGTGTGCCAGGCATGCCAAATAGATTTAAGCTCTTTGTAATTGAATAAGTTTTTAACTGCCATAATGACTATCACTGCGAGTGCAGCTAGTGGTAGATAGCTCAACATTGGAGCAAGAAATAGTAAGACGAGCGCAATAAAAAGAGCACCAAATAATTGCGAAACTTGCGTAACGGCTTTACTGCCGTGGTTCACTGCAGTACGGGCACCGCTTGCTGCCACTGGCATGCCTCCAAATATTCCTGAACCGATATTTGCTATACCAAGCCCGAAGAATTCTTGAGGAGCCTCAATATTCTCTTTTTGATGTGAGGCGAACGTCCTTTCAGTAGCAATAGTATTGGCGTAGCTTACAAGTGCAATCATAAGTGCTGGTACAACCAGGCTCTGTAGGTCTAGTATGGTGAGCGTTGGCCACACGGGGAGCGGTAGGCCGGTTGGAACCATTCCAACAACAGCAATGCCTTTGTCTTGCAAAGAGAACGCAGCAGACGCAACGATAGCCGCTACGAGCACCACAAGACTCATAGGTATTTTTTTGGCATAGCGCTGCAATGCGACTGCGCTCGCGAGAATAATACTGCTCAGTAGCACCGTAGGCCAACTAGACTCTCCAAGGTGGGAGAGAATGTACCATATAGTCGTGAAGAAATTACCTTCAGGTGGAATTGTTATTCCAAAAAGCTTTGGTGCTTGAGAGGCGATTACTGCAAGTGCTAGCCCGCCCATATACCCTAGTAGTATTGGTCGTGAAATGAATTCAGCAATCACACCTAGACGCGCAAATAGGGCAACAAGACATATAGCCCCAATCAGTACGGCGAGTACCGATACTAATGAGGTATATCTTGCAATATCCCCACCCGCAAGCGGAATTATTGCAGCACCTGTTAGTGCTGCCATGGCTGCATCGGGGCCTACAATAGCAAACCGAGAGGTTGTGAAGAGTGCAAACAGTAACATGGCAAGTAATGCTGCGTATAGCCCAGTTACAAGAGGGAGGCCAGCAAGTTGGGCGTACGCCATAGCCTGCGGAACCGCCACCGCTGCGACAGTAATACCTGCAACTATATCCCTTCGAAACCACTTTTTTTGGTAGATTTTAAGTGTATTTATAAGTGGAAGCGTAATACTGTTAGTACTTATCATGATTCTATTTTACATTACACAAGCGTTATTTCGAGACTCGTATATCTAAGAGGCTATATTGGTAACGAAATCGTATAGGCTATTACTTAGTCATTACTGCAGTTGAATTGGTATGGTATAGTCGTGATTATGTCCATAACTGTAATGAGCTACAATATCCGGCATTGCCTCGGCCACGACTTGCGGGTGAATATTGAGCGGGTCGCTGAAGTAATTGAGGCTCAGAAACCAGATGTGGTGTGCCTTCAAGAAGTGTACGATTTTCGCTTCTGGGGTGAGAGATATCGGCAACCACATACACTCGGCAAAATCTTAGGAATGACCGCAATTTTCGATGCAACCATGAGTTTTGGCGGCTATGCAGCAGGTAACATGATGCTTGTGCGCGGTGAATTTGAAAGACTTACACCAATCCGTCTACCGGCGCTTGGCGAGCCACGTCTATGTCAGCGGGTGGATGTTACTACACCAAAAGGAGTACTGCGGGTACTCAATACGCATCTTGGCTTGACTAGTACCGAACGACGACGCCAACTTCAGACGATAGCGCAGCATGTGCCGACTGATACGCCTTTGGTAGTTTGTGGCGATTTCAATACTAACCCAGAAACCGTTTCCAAGTACCTCCCAATACTGCAAGCGTCTATGACTCATGGTTTTACATTCCCCAGTAGAAACCCAAGAAAGACTCTCGACAACGTATTTGTCTCCAGCGACTGCGAAGTTACTATTGCTAATGTAATCAAAAGTAGCGCTTCAGATCATCTACCCGTATCGGTCACGCTATCATTACCAGTTAGTGGTCACTGATATTTAGTATGAATATGCGATGTCTTTTTACGCCATGTCATAAGTGTTCCTGAAAGTACAAGCAGTATAGTTGCCGTAAGTGCCCACACGGCTGTTCCTGTACCAGTTGCGGGGAGTTGAGGTTTTGTGGATGTAGGTGAAGATGTTGCTATTGTTTGAGGTTCATCATTGTCAGTGACGCCTAGTGTAAAGCTAGGGTTAAAACCGCTGTAGTACTCAGAATTTGAGGTTGTAGGTAGCGCAAATAGCGGTGACACATCACCGTTATCAAGGCTGTCATCTGTTGCAGTTACAGTAAATGTAAGTGGCTGGAACCATTGGTCACTCTTAAATATAACTGGGCTTGAAGTAATACTGACTCTGTCTGGGGTATTCGAACTGACATCTATCTGTACAAGACAGGTCTCATCCATAACCGGGCAAATAATTGGCTCGTCTAGTGTAACGGTAACTACTTGGGATTGCCCTTCGACTAGCGTCACGGATGCAGGTGTCAGATTCACCTTCACAGCTGATACTCCCGCAGAAGTCGCTATTAGTATCAAAAATGACAGGGTAAAAACTGAGAATATATTCTTTAAGTAGGTAAGTACCATAAGAAGTATTGTAACAAACCATATACAAAATGTCCGACTGACATCTTTGGCAGACGTCTTGATTGCCGGTATAGAGCCCTCATTTGGTATAGTGGGAGTATGGAGTTCTTTGGAATAATAGTTGTAATTGCAGGAGTGTACAGTATCGGCGTATTCACTGGTGTCTTCGTGACGCGTTCTATATATACAGAACTTGCTGCTCGGAAGCTCCGGCCGACTACGCCATCACCTGCTGACACTAAGAAGATTCTCACCTTGGCCAAGCAGAAACAGAAAATTACGAATAATGACGTTGAAAAGCTGCTTGGTGTGAGCGATGCTACTGCTACCCGCTATCTGGATAAATTAGGTGAACAGAATATGATTGTACAACACGGCAAAACCGGTCGCAGTGTCTACTATACAGTGGCGTAGAGCGGAATCGGGTATGGGATCCGTTGCAGTAAAATCATAACGTGGCTAGATGAGCGATTGACAAAGTAGTATAGCTATTTTATAATTAAAATATCCTCAACGTGGGGATGCACCTGAGAAGGAAGGTATGGTGGTATAACGATGTTCATCATCGATGCTATCGTGAGTCTCATGGACCGTGTCTACATCGCGCTGGCCTGGCAGATCTATCGCCTGTACGCGTTTGCATGGAAGATCCGTCCGCTTGTCTACAAGCGGGTGATCAACGGCATCGTGTTCGGCGGGCTGTCGCTCCTGTTAGTGTTGGCGATCTATGTCAACACCAACAACGGTGAGGCAGATCTCATCACGCTGCTCGGTGACCAGCTGCTGTTCTACATGGTCGCAATATGCTGGCTCGCGCTGGCGCACTTCGACAGGCTTCTGCGCAGGCACGAGCGCGAACTGCGGCTGGCCATGGCCCGGACCCAGCAGTGAGAGTCGCGATGAGTGGAGCGGCAGCGAGTGCAAGATATGGCTCGCTGCCGCCCCTCATCGCGCAGTACTGCGCGCCTTTCTTCTCAAAATTTTCTTTTATGTATATTTGTGGCTGTAACGACAGTCATTTTTTAACAGATGATAAACGCCTCAATACTGGTTGAGGCGTTTATCGATTGAGATACTAATGATCTGGCTTGATTGATAGTTACTCGTGTTCGTAGGTGGTAATATTAAGCAATGAGTACGACCACCGCTCTCTCGCTAAAAATTAAACCACAACTTTTGCTTGCAATCTACGCATGTATCCCACTGTGTTTTATTCTAGTACTGGTAGACAGCTTACTCCTCAGTGCTGATCTAAAAAATTCTTTGTCGGTAGACCCAAATAACTACGCGCTTTTTACACTACTTTTCACGCTACCACATATTCTCTCTAGTTTTTTTGGGTTCTTCGAAAAAGAGTACTTTATTACTTATAAAACAACATTATTAAAAGGTGCTCGTTACGCTGTATTTGCCGCAATTCTACTGCCATTTATAAGCTTGAACCTAGCGTTTGTTGTATTCGCGTTATTCACCATGTTTCATGTCTTCCGTCAGCAAAGCGGTATTGCCAAATCGTTAATGCATGGTTCCAATAAGCTGCATATTATTTGGGAATACTTTGGCGTTCTGCTCTCTCTGGCACTCTATATTGACCTGTATACTTTATATAATCCGCCAGACATAGCTAAGTATGTATGGGTAGTTGGGTTTATTGTGTTTACGGTCCTTGGCTTTAAGGCTGTACGGGCTGCGCGGATGAAAATTGGTAGGCAGTACTTTTGGATGACTCATTTGATTCCACTGGCAAGTGCAATCTTCCTCGTAGCGGGCTATCCGATTTTAAGTATTGCCGTACCTCGCATCATTCATGATCTAACGGGGTACACATTTTATATCACCCACGACTATAACCGGTATACTGAAACCGGTGGTAATTATATATATAGAATATTTTCTAATCTCAAACTACCAGTTACAATAATTAACCCAGTTTTATCTGTCCTACTAGCACTCCTGATTCAGATGTATACCTTCGGTGGACTGTACATGACGCTCACAGTACTATTTTTGCTACATTATTACACGGAAGCGTTCATATGGAAGCGGGGTAGTTTGCATAGGCGGTATATTGAATACTCTCACTAAGTGCGAAACGTTTGTGTTAAAATCATAATAGTATGAATCCCGAAGAGCAACCACAACAAAACAAGACAACTCAAGAGGTCGCCGCACCACCAGTATTTGAAGTTGTTCAGGCACCTAAAGATACTACGTATAGGGTGCTGATAATCGTACTCGCAGTAATGCTCGTTGTTGGCGGTATGGTTGCAGGTTTTTTTGTCGGGTTTTCAATCTCGTTTGGTGCTTGCTTTAAACAAAGCTGTAGCCCAGTCGAGGAG
>JAGOUG010000004.1 GCA_018061375.1 Candidatus Saccharimonadota bacterium | reverse complement strand
TATCAAGTTCTGGTGCACGCTCAATAAAAGCCTGTAGCCGACTACGAGCAGCTTCTGGAGAATATTTAACCTGGCCGTTTACGGTTGACATGTGGCTTCTCTGTTACACTCGCGTCATTAACTTAAGGTTTAAGATGTACTGATCTGGATTGATGTTTGGGAACTTCTTAAGGTGATCCATGTGCTTTTCAGTAAAAGTAATCCGGTTATTCGGGTGTTTTTCTACGTTGCCAGAATACTGAGATTCAGTATTAAAAGCAGAATCTTTTTCCATAGTTTTAAGTGCGCTGATTACCTGCGCTTCTTCTTCAGCGGTGAAGTTTCGAGATTTAGAGTTTTTTGCCATCAGATTAAACCGCTTTTACTTTTTTCGGTTTCTTAACTTCTTTTTTACGATCTTGGCCCTTAGACATACTCACCTACTTTCAATGTGTATCATTATACTCCTAATCTGTCAGATTAGCCAGCATTCCCGTTTTACCATCAGGTTTTATATACAAAAACAGCCCCTATATTGCAATGGTGCGTCATCGCACAAACACATTACAATATAGGGGCAAATCCAGGAGAGGCCAGGCAGATTGCCTACTTCAGCAAGAGTCACACTCTCGCCTACTTGATCCTGGTCAGGTGCGTGTTCAGTCATCACCCTTCACATCCTTCGGATCTGGACGACGCATGAACTCCTCCCATCGACGTTCTGCCTCCCAGGTCGAGACACCTGCTGGGCTCGACAGAGGACCAGAACTCCTTGTTTGACCTTCACCAAGCTCAGAGATACCACCTCCAATCACGAAGATCACAGCACCAACAACAATGCCACCGGACCATGACAGAAACCAGAACTGGATGAATCCCCAGACGATCTGGAGTCCATCAGTCGGGTCGGCCTTGAAGCCATCGGCAAAATCGGTGGCACCCTTGACCGCAATCCAGACGCCAAACCAGATACCGATGATGACACCGGCAACCATGGTCAATACTCCAATGACTCGCGCCATCACTCACCTCCAAGGTGCATCCATGGTAATAGCCATGGCTACTGCTGTGGACCAGCATTGATATTAATCTATCACTTTTAGTCTGTTTTGTCAATCTCTACCAGATCACCAATACTGATGTCACCTGAAGCAAGTACTTGCGCACGCAACCCGCCAAGGCCCTGAAATGCATTACTAAATCCTTTTTTTCCTGAGAGCATGTCAGGCCTATTACAGGGCGCACAATCATCTACAACCTGCAGCACAGCAGAGCCGACCCTAATTAACGGCTCCTCTAAAAGGAGTCTCTCATCCAAATCGATGCCAGACACCACAATGTTCCGCCGTGTTTCATGCCAGAAATAGGGTATTTCTCGGCCTGTGTTTGCTAGCTCGATAGCCTCTGCGCTTATTAAAGATACCTGTCTGATTTTTCCCGGTTTGCGAGAGAATGCCCCCCTACCAAGCGCATACCGATCCCCCCCAAGACCCCTCCCCTCCATTGCCCGGACGTGCTCAACAGACGCCATTGGCAAAGCCTTGTCTGAGCAGACAAACAACCCCTTAACAACTCCTATCGCACGGCCTTTCATATCCTCTATTGTAAGCTGATACCACTCCTATGCAAACTTGATGCATCACTATGGTTGCTTTATTTGCTAAAATAATGTATACTATGTTCATTAATCAGGAGATACGATGCCAAGCCCAGAGAGACCTATAGTGTTCCCCACAGAAGTAGAGAGAGCGATAGTTAGTGAAGGTATTACACCTGACCTTCGACTCACGTTTGGTGCGAGCGCATTTGTAGACGGACAACTTTCACCAATCGAGCTAATTGTTGACGGCCCGACAGAGCCTAAGACCGTCAACATTCGTGGCATAACACCGATTTCACTCGACCAAGACGGAGACTTAAGTTATCGAACGGTCACATTCGGAGTCGATGATCCCAGTAGTATCGCTCAAATCAAGAATATGGGTGCACAACTCATTGAGGATACAAAGATTAAGCCCGAACGCCAGTCAAGAGTTACCAACTTAATGGGTTCAAAGATTGCCCTGCAGGGACTGTATCAAAAAGTAAGTTCCACTCGTTATCTAACCCTAGGTGCAGCAGTCACACTTGATGGCGAAGAGCCAGGCACTATCGTCACACGCCTATTCATTAACAAGCCGCTCACACAACATTTAGAGGATCAAGCTCAAACAAAGTCCGCAGGGTTTGGGGCACTCTTAGCGCGAGCGAAAAATAGACGAACTGGCACCACTGAAGCGACCTCAGAACTAACACCCACCCAGGCACGTGTTCTTGGATTTTATACAATGACTCTTTCCGCTGCGACCGAGCGACCGGGTGGACCAATTATTGTCGAGCGAAAACTCACCGCTCAGGTGTAAGCTCTCCTACATTGGCTTTTGTGTCGCAAGCACCATAAAGCCTTCATAATCATCAGTTGCACCCCAAGGATACTCTTGCCTGATAATCATATGACCGAGGTCGTCTTGGACATATGTAAGTAATTCATCATGACTTTTGACACCATGGTCAGAAAACAGCTGTGACCATCCCCTCGTAGGCAGATTTGCGATGACCGTGTATCCTCCAGGCTTAAGTCGGGAATCAAACCAACTCATGACCTCCCTAAAGTCAACATAATTAAGTATCTCTGAATATACTAGCAAGTCAGCTCCGGGGGTTTCGCACTCGGCAACATTGCTTAACAGGAATTCATCGAGAGCAGTTACAGCACCGAAATCAACTTCTGTGATAATTTCTTCGACATCGGATTTAACTATTGGGTTTATATGCTCGTAGCCATGAAAGCTAGCTGCGATATCGATTGTCGCTGTACGAAAATATTGCGGCCTGGGCAGTCTTGCACTATGAACAAGAGAGCAATTTCCGCCACCGATATCTACAGCCAGAGGGTGCATAGAATTATAGTCCAATGATTCAACAAGCTTCACTACGCTAGGAAGCTTTAATTCTTCATAATCATACACTCGCCCGCCGTGAAAACGCCAGACATCTATATCTTTAGACATATTTATATATATTATATACGATTATGAATATTTATCAAGTACGGTTTGCTTTATGGATACATTTCTGTGGGCGGAGTGAAACTACTCTACCGGGTGTGAGTTAGTGTTGCCCTTATTCCAGCGGCGTACTAACCCGAAATAGCCGGCGAAAGCAAATACGACTACACTCACTGTGGCTAGGACCTCTCTTGTATCGCTACCAATTTCTCCTGTTGCCCCTCGGGCTTCAATATATAGCTCGAAGCTATCGAATTATTAAAATATGCCGTATCGCGATATTCCACAAGTTCAGTCGTGGCGACTAATATGTTTTTTGAAGGTAATATATTTACATCTCTTTTACTCATGGAATAAAAAATACTGCCTACTGAAGCATACCTATGTTACTGATTTATTATCGTACTACCCAAGACACCTCGACTAACACCTTTAGGTAATATGGAATAACTTAGATATGTCTTCGAATTGCAAATATAGAGGTGGCTGAGATTACGAGCAATCCAACTACAGCTACCGCTACAGCCGATTGACCAGTACTTGCTAATGTTGCTACAGGCTTTGTGTAGGGTGACTCATACGCGCCGGAATCATAGGCGCCTCCCTGTGGCCTAACGGCTTGTCGAGCATCAGTAGTAAGATTAGATATGGTAATACCACTATCAATAGCTAGAGAGCCCTGTGCGAGCGCTCTAGTCGGAATATAACCCCCGTTATCAGCAAAGGCCTGAATACTTGAGGTAAGACCCGCTACATTATTTTGGTCTGTAGCGTTATTTAAAAATGATGCGCACGAAGAGTTGTCAGACAAATTTCCACCTAATGACGAAATTGACTGAGTACCAACACCAGTACCCGGCCCTATAACTAGGGCTGAAATATCAGTTGTCACACAACTAGCCGCTAATATTGAATTCGATACCGTAACAGAGGATTGCGGGTTATCACCTGGGCTTGGCGCAACCGTAATGGCCCCAATTGATGCCGAGGCAAATCCAAGCCCAATATCAACACCGCTTATATCTAGTACTGTTGCATGCTGCAGAACTAAATTTGTCTGCTGTGTACTACCAAATGTTGCCACTCCTATTGCTGAAGCCGGTGCTACGGTTGAGCTAATATTGGATACTGTTATATTACGTATAGTGGCATTCATATCACCCTGAGCGGGATCAAAGACTCCTGTTCCAATATTTATCCCCGCGACCGAAGAATCACTACTAATATCTTCTATTGTAATTTTATCTAGATACGCCGTATTAGTGGCATCACCACCCGTCATAACTGCAATACCCTGTGCTACATTAGCACCAACTGATCCAATGCTGTGCACATATATGTTCGTAAGATTGTAAGTACTAGGCACAGCACCTCTGTTTTGTACGATAACGCCAATTTGTATTCCATCAAATGCTACAGAGCCCGTACCATCAGCTTCAATCTGATCAAGACTGACGTTACCACTCGACACCCCAACTGCAACTGAAGAGAACGCCACAACAGTCACTCCCTGTATTCTAAATTCTTCGCTTCCCGTTGTACCGTCCATATGCAAGCCTCGCCATGCACCGCCACCATTAATAACTGATTCGTCCATCCCTTCGCCCTGTATAACCATAGAGACATTACTCTGTACTACATCAGCAGTTAAATTAATCTCTCCGTTAGGTAGATTAATAGTGTCTGTAATCCCAAAAGCATCACCACTATTTACACACTCATCGTATGAAGTGTTATCACCATCATTAATACTCGTAATGGCTTCAGAGAGTACAGACCGAATCATCCAACAACACATCACTACCAGCTGCCACGTCTAGTGTTGCAGCACTTACTGAACCTGACGAAACCATAAACAGCCCTGCCGCCAAGGCAAGTGTACTCATAACTATTTGTAATTTTTTTGTCTTCACTACCTCTCCCTAATTATACGTGCACCTAAGTTACTTATGTTTACAATAGTAGCAAATTATTAACACCTAAACAATGTGGGAGCCGACTACTTTCTCGATATATTAAAAAGAGGTACAAATTAATGTACCTCTTTTACTGGGGAAGACTTGCACCCACAGATGTGATCTACTAACTAACAAACTATCTTCTACTAACTTACTAACTCGAATGATCACATATATCGAAACAAGTGCTGTATCACTTAGTCTTCCACCTATTAAATTATCAAATCAAAATGTCCCGGTCAAGACTTTTAACAATGTTTTTTATAGATATCTAAGTCTATATACCAAATGCCCATAAGCTAGCCAACTAGAGACTCAGTCTACTTGCTAGAGTGAAGTCGTCTGTCAGTTTTGGTTTATGCTTTAATACGTTGTAACCCTGTTCATCGTATCTCGGTATAAGGTGCCAATGCACATGCTCGATCTCATCCATATACATCAGGTAAACCTTCTCTACACCAAGCTCAGTAAGTAGCTTGTCGCGCATCCGCTCAACAACCGACATTAAGTGAGAATACTCGGCCTTGCTCAGTTCATGAATATCTTTCTTATCGCTTTTCCAAACGACTACAGTATGCCCAGTAGTGAGTGGGTATGAGGCAAGGCAAGCGTACAAAAACTCATCTTCGTATAACATCGCCTGCTCTGGTGGTTGTGGTAATTGGTCCATAATCTAATAATAGCAGAGCAAGCAGCAGGTCTGTCATATATGGATCAGGACTGCCTGCCACACCTACATACCCAAAGGATTTACCCAGTACTACTAAGTGATCTCTAAACTTGTTATGCTTTATAGTAATGAAAACAATTATAGCTATTGGTGGTAAGGAGGTTGGCACTCTTGGTAAGAATGGGTACCTCAAAAAAGTTGTGGTAGACCCATTCCATAGGCAGATATTGAAACGAACAGGAAAGCAGCATCCTAATGTGCTTTATATTTCAACTGCAAAAGATGACTCCGAAAACTATATAGCCGCCTTTGTTAAATATTACGAAAGTCTGGGTTGTAGAAAAGTCGAGGTGTTACGTTTGATCCGAGAGAACCCTTCGCGCAGAGAGATTTGTAAAAAAATTGCCTCAGCCGATGCTGTGTATGTGAACGGGGGAAATACTCATAGAATGATGGGGCTCTGGAAGCGGTACGGCGTAGACCATATGCTTAAAAGGGCATATGAACAAGGTACCATTATGTCTGGTCATAGTGCAGGTGCAATTTGTTGGTTCTCATATGGTGATTCTGATTCATTTAATAAGCACCGTCCCTTCCGCGTAAGTGCAATGGGTTGGATCGACGCCATTTTATGTCCTCACTACGATACTGAGCCAATACGGCAAGCGACCCTACAGAAAATACTGAAACGTACACCAGGTAAAGTGGGTTTAGCGATTGACGAATGTGCAGCCCTGGAGATTCACAATGGTCAGTACAGAGTACTGGCAGTAGACGTTAAATCAGGCGCCCGTCGGACCTACTGGGATCAAGGAAACTATATCATTGAAGAATTACCGAAAAAGACCCAATTTGAGAGCCTCTCTTCGTTATTAAAAAGACATCCGTCTACTTAATATGTTCTATGTGTCGTTTGAAACAGGAGTGGTTGTATACCCGTGAGATGATACACTGCGCAAATAGGTTGCGTGACTCTTTAACCCCGCAGCTAACCTTCTGGCTTCATTTACATACATAATATACTTGGCTTGTCACCTATTAGCAATTGGTTCAAAGCATAAAAGCTCTAATCGTCCCCTGAGGTTATTCCTATCACACGAATGAGCGCAATATTTGATATATCACCGTCTGTGTTTGAAACTACATAGAGTAGTCCGACATTATCGCCAAGGATAAAGTCGTAGCCAGTATAGTCAGCGGTGACTACTCCTTCACTATTTACTGACAGTACCAAGGTTCCCCCGCTATTTACCACCGACACGGTTGTTTGCCTACCTGGAGTAGCCAAGTCGAGGTCTATGGTGAGTGGGTCGAGTTCACCAGATGTTGTGGTGTCGTTAGCGAGAATATCGATAGTAGTTACGTCGGCCACACTATCGATAATGTCGTTATTGGCTGTAACAATTCCAGATAGCGATGACGGATTGAACAGAATTGTTATAACTGCAGGAATAGTTGCCATTAGACTGCTTTGTGTTTGGGCGGTATACGAAGCGCTGAAAGATTCGGGTAGCTCCGAGTCGTCAGAACATGTTGGGTTTAAATAAATTTCTACCGTACCAAATCCAGCATTCCGTACTGTTCCGCATTGAGCCAAAGGATTTCCTGGGGGACTGAGGATTACGAGGTCTTGTATACCTGCGACATTCGGCTTCAAATCAACCGTTGTCCAGTCAATAAGATCATCTGAAAGCTGATTGTCGTTTTGCAGTAGTGAAAAAAACCTCGTTTGTCCTGAACGTAACTCAAACGTATCATCAGTGAGCGTGAACTCTTGCGGTGCAGTAATGTCAGATGTTTCTTCGGGCGCGCTTTGTTCTATTGCGGGGGTACAATCCTCAACTGTCTGGGCATGAAGCGGTGGCGAATACAGACCCAGAAATAGTAGAGCCGCCACTGGTAACAACCAGGACCTATAGGGCAGTGCGCCCACGCTGGTAACTAGAAGAATAGCTACGCCAGCAATTAGTACGTACATGCTTGTTCCCGTGTTTGCCAGCTCTATGCATTCCATGTTTGTTTCTCACAATTTGCTTATGGTTTTAGTATAGCATTGATGATATGTGACGACTATAGGCATGAGTGTTCATGATTGGCCCGCCATACGTAGCCTTGTGCGAAGAATACCGGACCTTCCCCCTTCGCTGAAAGCTAAGGCGGACAAGAGTGCGAAAAAAATTGGCACCCGATTGTTGCTGAATAGAGGAGATAGAGAGCATTACTGTATGTTGAATGGGATAGGCACAAGAGTGGATATATACCCGAAGGGTGATGCACTAAGCTAACTAGAGCACAAAACTCTAGGCGTTTTTTTGTGCAACAAAAACCATCATAGCCGCTGACGTAGCAGCCTGTTTACCCACTATCATACTACGACCTCTACCAGTGCGCCATTCTCGTCCAAGCATAAGGCTCTTAGTTATGTCTTCGTTGCTTCCTACAGAAATCCTCTTATATTCACCCTGGATTACCTCTAGACCGTGCGAGGTTGCTGAAGATGTTAATCTGTCTTTGAAATACTCGTAAAGTGAAGGTATGAATACTTGATCTAGTCCCAAGCCTTCGATTATACCGAGTACCATATCCACCATTCCGTCGGAATCAGGAGCATCTTCCACCTGGAGTCTCGAGACTGGATTATCGACAAAAGTTTTCAGAAAGCGTATATAGGGTTCTTCAAGTCGCCCATCTTCAAATATTCTATAGAGTTCATTCTTTGATACGCCAACAGCTTGTTTTTGTGCGTCAGTTTTTTTAGTCGCTGGGAACCACACCATATCAGGTTGACTATGTTCTAGTATGTCATCTGAAGGACAGTTAATTTGGAAATGTATATACTTACCTCCTGGCTTTAAAACTCGTTCTATCTCTTTGAATGCATCATCAAAGTTCGGTAATGTGTCGACTGCGTCCAAATCAATCACACAATCTACGGCAGCATCTTTTATCGGCAGTTCATAAGCAGATGCAACTAGCGGAGTTAAACTACGGCGTTCTAGCCCAGCTTTAAGATTGCGGGGATTGTAATCACTACTAATTAAGTTCATCCTATGTATTACTGGCAAGACTTCTTTCAAGAAACCTGACCCTGCCCCAATTTCAAGAATCGTGCCACCAGGATTAAGATGGGCTTCCACTGCAGCGCCTACTATTCTAGCGATTGGCTCCGTAAATGGAACTCTTGGGCTCTCAATTGCATCGATCATCATATCAGGCTGATCCCAATTTTGCGCCATTTCTCTTTCTATATTTGTCATGAAATATATACTAGCATAATAGTTAGTACATGTCAATAGTGTAAGCATATTGTTTGCTTTGGTTTTCAAACAAACAAAAAAATGACCTTAGGAAAGGCTGGAATTCCCATTTGGTGGACCTAGTGCGAAAAAATTGGCACCTGATTGTGGAAGAACAGATGAGATAGAGAGAATTGCTATATGTTGAATGGAATCGGCATAAGAGTGGCTATATCCCCGAAGGGTGATGCACTAAAGTTCGGTAGCGGGGATAAGGCTAGCCATGTTCTCTAATCGAGGAATGTTATTGGTTATATCTCTCCATCCTTCCATCTCGGTGTATGAATTAGATAGATAGAATACACTTACTTCGCTTTCAGTATTTGGCCTAAATGTAGGATACTCGCCTTTATGGAATGCTTCTGTTCTCCCGATTAGGTAATTCTCTCCGTATCGACATTTTATTTTAGTCCAAGGGTCTATTCGCTCATATTCATGTTGAACATAAACCACTTGTTCACCCTCTTCTGCCGCCCATCTAGCGCTTGTGATCCTGACCCTGCCTATTTTTTCGTAGGTAATGTCACTTTCAGTGCCTGCCTCTGCTGAGAGCAGTAAAGCATCCAGAAATGACCTGTCCGTTGGCTCTTGGTCTGATCTTGTTGTTTCACTCATACCAACAATAATCCTATTTCCTGCGAATAACTGCAACCATGAGTAAAAATAAGCACTCATCAAAGTGCTTATGCTTGGTGGAGATGGCGGGTATTGCACCCGCGTCCGAAAAGTAACTATCTGACCTTCTACGTGTGTAGTTTGTTCTAAAATTTAACGAACTATTGGATGTAAGAACAAACAAAAAACCAACTATTCGTAATCAGTAAAGTGTCGAATTCTACGCTGATAAGCCATAGAAAACCAAGTCAGATAAATATGACACCGGCGACGCACTATCTGACGTCATACGACCGATGGCTCTAGATTAAACTAAAGCTGGCGCAGTTGCGAACTGGAAGGCTTCAGAGCCGCCCCGAAGGGTAGCAACAAAAGACTTACCAGCATCACGAACTGCTGTTACAAATGAATTTGCAATTAAAATGGTGAATTGTGTTCACTAGTCAACACGCGGGACAGATTGTTAAGGTCTCTTCGTCTAAAGCTGTGTCATCCCCTCTTTAGCTAGATTCAATATCTAACTAAGTAACATTATACCATAAGCGTCAATTAGTAGCTACCATATGTCAGTAAACACATAGTGTAGGGCGGAAAATCAACATTATGCGACACAAAAATCAGTAAAATTACTGGTCTAGCGGCAGAGTTGGTAGCTTCCAGCCATCTAGTGTTGCGCGAATACCATCGGCAAGCGCAGAAGCATCACCTTCTAGTTCAGCACCATGCCAGCTTGCTGCTACGTCTGCGAAGACTCGCCTTAGGTCATCTGGTAACGAAAGTCTCTCGATCGCTTCAAAGTCTTTTCTGTGTCCATAGATGTATCCCTCTGGACGCTCGCTTCCGGTTGGGTGTAGTGGAACGATTCGAGTAGTTCGCTCAACTGGGATGCCCCATGGTCCATAACTGCCTACGTCGTCGCTATGGACGTCACTTAGTCCAAGCTCAGTCAGTTCATTTGCGAGCTCCTGGCCTGTCGTACTAGAGTGTTGACGCGCTTGGCGTATCCATGTTGCCACTCGCACGATTGAGAAAGCGCCACTCTCAAGCATATCCTCACACTGCGCGAAAAGAAGTCCATCAACGGTCTCTTGACCAGGGTGGGCGTACTCATTGATGCCAAGAAGGAACTGGCCAAGTCCCCTGAGCTGTTCAACAGGATCATTCTCGGGTTTTGGATTAGCGAGCACGACATCAAGAGCATCCACCATCTCTTGTACTGGCTCTGTACCTGCAAGGATTTCTCCTCTAATCTTACGTAGATATTGGGGGGACTGACCATTCAAGCCTTCGTCGTCAGTAATATAAATGTACGTTCCGGAAGCACCTAGTTCAATCATAATTTACTCCTTTTGAACCATTCTACCTTTACTAACGTAACAGAGGCAAGCAGTAGCAGTTACAAACCAAATGTTTATGCTTGCAAATTCTTCTACATTTACTACATACTAGATGAATGATAGAAATTGACGGTATACAAAGAGCGTTTGAAAGCCCAATCACAGAGTCTGGCGATTATATTTCAGATACATATTTTAGAGCAATTGAAATAGCCACAGCTCCTACTATTTGGCGGAGAGATGAGGTCGAACTAGCTAGCTCAGTACGTAGACTAAATCGTAACCACGGCACAGTAGCCAACTACTTGGGTCATGCAGGATTGATAGACGTCTACAACGATGTTATTGGTCAACTAAACGAAATTAACCTTTGGTCAACCGAAGTAGGTCAACTACAGATTATAACCGAGGCCGACGCTTCTAAATCATCTCCTCGTTTTGCATTTGCTAACTAGTGCATCACCTGTTCGATAAACTCACAGTTTAAAATCTTCGAGTAGATATTCCCCCACACTAGGCCCTCTCAATATACTCGTATTTTCCACCGCGCCGTGTATTGGTTATAATTAGCGTATGGCCAAGCCGCACATATTGCATCTTCCAAACACTCCTGAAGTAAGAAACGCTATTTCCGAATATTTGGAGTCCCCGGAACCAAGAGAACTGAGAAAATTTGGTCGTAGAGGCTCAAAGAATCCAATTACAGCTCCAGATGAGACATCCCGTTATTACAGAATGTCCGTGCCTGCTGGAGCGACGACAGATGGGATGCCCCCAAGTGTAGAGATGGTCCATTCTAGTCTGTATCAAGTTGATCCTAGGATCCCGTTTGTTATTGCGCAGGCTATGAGGCCGCGACTTAAAGAGGCTCTTGAGAGCTTAGGTCTTTCTCCAGATATGCCACTCGGTAAACGTTAAGCTGTAAATTACACTGCAGCTATGGCGGCAGATTCTTTTGCTTCGACTTCGGCTGGTGGTTTGTAGAACAATACGAATACGAGCCATGCCATAAACACAAAGGCCGAACCAACAATTACCGGCATATTAACTCCCATAGTCGCAACATAGCCTGCGATGATTGCAGGGATTGCCTGGGCGAGTGCCTGAACACTGGCTTCAATACCGAGTACTTCACCTTGGTTTTCTGGGCCAGCAGTCAGGCTAACAAGTGCTGAGACGTTCGCCATGACAAGGCCGTTAAATATTGCTATAAACGGAGCAACCATTAGAAGTTGCGTCGTATTACTTGGGAAGAGTTGTAACATGAGTGCTACCGACATACCAAGGAATGCCACTCTTAATATTTGGTGATTCTTATAGCGCTTTGCAAGTATCGGCGTGAGCACACCCTGTGTAATTGCAATCCATATACCTATGTAAGCAAAGAAGTCCCCGACGTTGTTAACTTTAAAGCCGAGTTTTTGTATCAGAAGGATCTGGAAGAATGTCGTGAAGAATGTGAAGCCACCCCAGAATAGAAACTCAGATGTAAATATAACCCTGAGAGCTGGTGATGTTGCTGCTTTTTTAATATTAGCGAGTGATTTTGTCCAGGCAATTTTTAGCTTTGCATTAATGTGTTTATGAGTTTCTGGCAGTATTGCAAGAAGTAGAATCATGTTTAAGAAGCTAAGGATTGCCGTAAACCAAAACGGTGTAGCAGGGCCAAACCAACTTGGTGTGCTAAACAAGCCGAAGAAGCTAGTGCTTGGCGCAGCAAGTCGCGCGCCGATGTACGGGCCGAACACAAAACCTATCCCGAAGGCAGCGCCAATCAAACCGAAGTTCTTTGTACGGTGCTTTGGTGGTGAAACATCGGCAATAGTCGCCCTGGCAACACTGATGTTCCCGCCGGTGATACCGTCTAACGCTCGCGCTGCGAACAGTAGTGGTATGTTTTTTGTAATAATTCCTATCGCAAACAGTACATAGCCTAAGCCGGTGCCAAACAAACTGAATCCGAGCACCGGACGACGACCGTATCTATCTGAAAGCTGACCGAGAATTGGCGTAGAAAGAAACTGCATTAATGGGTAGATAGCCGTTAACCAACCTAAAATTATGAGTGAGGTACTCATTGAATAACCAGCTGGCATAAATATTGTAAACACGAGCTGTGGTATTACCGGAATGAGTATCCCGACACCAAGTACGTCTAGGAATACGGTGAACAGAATTATCGGCAATGCCTTACGCTCAAGATTATCTTTTTGCTTCTTCATGGAACCCCTCAGAATATATTAGTTAAGTAATTACTTAAAGTATAGCGTGTTTCGTAAGCCGATACCAGTCTTCTAGTGTCAGTTCCTGGGCACGAGCATCGGAAGCTATTTCTGCTTTTATAAGTAGCTTGTCAACGTCTGATTTAGAAATCTGTAGTCCCCCACTCAGGCTTGATCTCAGCTTTTTACGCTTCTCCGAAAAGCCTGCTCTTACAACTTTAAAGAACAGTTCGTTTTCCAGATCATCAAACAATGACTGATCGCGTCGCTTAATTTGAATAATCTGACTATCTACTTTTGGTGGTGGTGTAAATAACTCTGCTGGTACCAATTCTTTAAGCTCGGCCTCTGCATATAACTGCACACTCACAGAAAGTATGCTCATTTGTCCTGGACTTGCCGCAATGCGCTCAGCGACTTCTTTTTGAATCAAAAGCACAATTGTTTTTGGTGGGTTTGATGATTCCAGCAGCACCCTGAGTAAATTTGAGGTGAGGTAGTATGGAATATTTGCAATTACCTTATAGTCTTTAGGGAGTGTAGTGAAATCGTACTGCAGAATATCTTGGTGTTGTACTACAAGGTTGTCGGCGGGCACTCGGTTATGAACCTGCGTTACTAAAATGTCATCAAGTTCCACCGCAACTACCTGCTTCGCTCTTTTTACGAGCTTCTTGGTAAGTGTGCCCAGACCCGGACCAACTTCAAGCACGACATCGTTTGCAGAGATATCGCCCGCGCTCACCATAGCATCAAGCGATGCTTCATCATGCAACCAATGCTGGCCGAGTGACTTCTTAGGATGCATTTGTGCTACCTAGTTTGATTACTTTATGTATACGTCTCCGGTATCCGTCGCCATCTGGAAACATATCAACTAGGCTCACACTGTGAATTAATGCTGTCGAACCTGGCATGAGTTTTTCTGCTTGCTGTACGGTGGCATGTGGTGTAAAGCCAGCACCTAAGTACTGTGGCTCGTTAAAAACAGCACCCTGTTCTGTCAGAGCATTTTGTATTATAAGCAGTAGATTGGTGAATAACTCACTATGTGCCAACTTACAGACAACAAGCTCATCACCCCACCGCTCCTCGACATCTCCTCTAACTTTAAACGGATGGATTCCATTAACAGAATGGCGAACGTTATCTGCAATTTCATCTCCTGTAGCGGGGTACGCAAATACGCCAGCTAAAGTTGCATGTAGGGGCGTGTCCTTCTGTCCAAACTCAAAACCCTCTGGTAACTCACTGAAGAATGAGGCGACCGCCCACTTCTGAGATAATTTTTCTTCACTCATTATTAAGCTCTATGAATTTCTGAAGATGATCAACAAATTGTGATTCATTTCGCTTCACACCTGGAGCGGAGAGCAGCTCTCTTGCTTTCTCGGGAGAAACCCATACCTTACTGTCATGCTCGTGATCCATATTAGAAACATCGCTCTTCCACTGCGCAGCAAAGTAATGCGTTGTCTTGCTATTGAACATACTATGTCGAGGGTGTACAAACTCGTGAATAGTTGCCCCTAAGTATGTTTCAATCTCTACGTCAACACCAGCTTCTTCTTTTGTTTCTCTCAGTGCAGTTTGCACAAGCGATTCATCAAAAGAAGTGTGCCCTTTGGGTAGATTGTAACTCGCCTCTTTTTGGTTAGGATCATTTATATGGCCCCCTTCACGACGCAGTAATAATACTTCTACAGAGTTATCGACTATTCTGTAAACAACACAACCTGCAGCAACAGCATATGGCCATTGCTCGGTAGCACGAATTTCATCTGTATTATATAGCTTCATACTCTAAGAACATATTATAACAGCCTGAAGAAAGTAGATCTAATACCAACCTTTTTGCTGAGAGTGCGCCCAAGCGCCAGCCCAGCCGCCATATCGACCAACATAACTATTCCCCCAACGGAGCGCCACTACAGGGTCGTTCCAATTGGGACCGAGTTTAGAACAAGGCAATGCCTGCACGAGACCACAGGCACCCGAGTTTTTATTAAGCGCATTCGGATTCCAGCCAGACTCTTTCGCAATAAGTTTTTCAGCGTATCCCCAATCAGACTGACTGATACCAGCCGCGGTCATCCACTCAGTCTTATTACCACCACCGGTATATGGCACTGTTGCACGCGCACCAACTACCACCACTTGTTGCACAGGCTGCTCAGTAATAACCTCTTTTATTACCTTGCGTTCAACCTGCCCACCGTTACGTGAAACTAGTTCGTAGGTAACAATTTTTTTACCATTTTTACCGGGACTCTGAATCTTCTTGTATGAGAGTGGCTGCTGTGCATCTTGAATCTGTTGCTCGGGGAATGGCGCAACCTCTTCAACCGTTTCAATGTTTCGATTAATCTGAGCAACACTCAGTAGCATTCCCTCCGTGATACGCTGCTGCTTTGGAACATTTAGTTCATCACCATCCTCAAGTGTAATATCTTTGGACTTCAAAAAATCTGCGACAGTATCTTCGTTAGTTCTCACTGCCGTAGTTGTGCCGTATAAATCTAAATTAAAAGTTTTTGCACGTTTTATGGTAAGTTCTGTGCCTGGCGTACCCTCAAATGGATCGTCAGAACGTTCGAATGCAAACTGATCTTCTTGAGAGGTTGCAAAACCTGCTTCGGTTGCGATAAGTTTTGGTGAACGTTCGGCAGTCATAACTGTATAACTGTTAGCACCATCTACGACGGCAATTGGACGGGCACGGTAAACATTAATAGTGAAGTCGCCGCCGTGAACCTCTGCATCTAATGAAGGTTCAGTTTTATCAAACTCACCAAGTGGTGATTCAAGTGTTTTCATCACTTCGGCTACGGTTTTAGCATTGGTAGCAATTGTTCGTTCGTCGCCGTCAATAAATACTTTTACAATTCTGGTATCCGCTGCTTGAACGGTAAAATTACCGGTAATTACACCGTAAGCTCCGTAAGCTACGAGCGCAATCAAGCTAATAAGAATTATGGGTTTCTTCATAAATAATATGGGTTAGTACTGGATCTCACACCTGTAAAAAACAACCTCATGTGTGTAAATAGTATACCACGATACGCTTATTTGTTAGCTGATTCGTAGTCAAAAAGTAACTTACGGACTAACGGCACCGTGGAACTTAAATTATCCGGGAGTGAATCTGCACTAAACCACCTCAGATCAACTATCTCCAGCGGATAACTTGTACGGAGGGTGACATTTCCAGTGTATTTTACAGAGTAAAATGTAACATTCATCTTCGGCCATCCGAGTTTGTTATTTGCTATGCGCTCATACCCTATCTCCCGAAAGCTCGCTTCAGAAACCTGTATCCCCGTCTCTTCGTACAGCTCTCTTACGGCAGCACTGACAGGAAGCTCACCGCGGTTAATTCCGCCACCGGGAACACTCCACTTCTGCAAGCCGTAACTCGTCTTTTGAAGCAATATATTATTTTTTGAAGTCACCAAAACACGAACGCGATTAGAATTATGCAGTACCAAACCCGTAAGTGGCCATGTGAAGAAGTACACGATTCTGACTAATACTTGGTAGATATTTTTCATGACAGTAACTCGAGCGGTGCAAATGATGCATTAAGTTTTTTAACACCCTTTGTCTTAAATGCTATAGAAAGCATTTCACCGTCAACATCCACAACTGTTCCAATACCAAACAACTGGTGTTTTACCCGGGTACCAACTGCAACCTCAAGACCCGGTTCAGGTGTGTAGTGCGATTCGCTCTGCTGAACATTTGGAGTAAACAATGGTTCTGCAAAAAACCCACCAGATTCATGCTCGCCATCAACCTCTGAAAGAAATCGAGAAGGTGGGTTGTGCTGAGAACTGCCGTACAGCATTCTACTATTTGCGTGGTACATAAACAGTTCTTCTCGTGCCCGAGTCATACCGACATAGCAGAGCCTGCGTTCTTCTTCCATTTCTGCCGCGTCAAACAAAGTCCGTGAATGCGGGAAGATAGATTCTTCCATACCGGCTAAAAATACAACTGGGAATTCAAGTCCCTTAGCTGCATGAAGCGTCATGAGCGTTACGGCATCAGATTGTTCATCGATACCATCCAAGTTAGACACGAGTGCAATTTCTTCGAGGAACCCATCGAGGCCAAGTGTTTCATATTCTTTAGCAACACTGATGAGCTCTTTTACGTTTTCGATTTTATCAATAGACTGCGGTGAATCATCATCGAGGTATTCCTTATAGCGAGTTCGTCTGATGACCGCGTCTATAAATGGGGCCACACCGAGATCATCTTTCTGAATTCTCAGATCATTCAGTAAATTACTCAGATCAATTAAACCTTTAAGTGCCTTACCAGAAATAGTGGTGCAGGTTTGGACTTGGTTAATTGCTTGACTGAGAGTCAGTTGTTTTTCACTCGCCCAATCAAAAAACTTTTCTAGGCTTCTTGTACCAACACCACGAGTTGGCACGTTCACAATCCGCAAAAAACTCGTACTGTCTTCTGGCTGATACAATAACCGTATGTACGCCATGATGTCTTTTATTTCTTTCCGGTCGTAAAACCGCACCCCACCAACAACACGGTACGGGACACCATAACGGAGGAACGCTTCTTCTAAACTTCGACTTTGTGCATTTGTTCGATACAAAATTGCAAAATCATTATACGTGCGAACCTTCAAGTTCACCTGTGTCTTAATTTTACTGACTATACTTTCACCTTCATGAGACTCAGACTGCACTTGCACTATCTGCACCGGCGCACCGGCACCAGCCCTGGTCCAAAGTTCTTTATCGCTTCGTTGTTCATTCTTAGTGATTACTTTGTGTGCAGCATCAAGAATATTTTTTGTGCTTCGATAATTTTCTTCAAGTTTAATAAGTGTTGCACCAGGAAAATCACGTTCGAAGTTAAGAATATTCCTGAAGTCTGCACCACGCCAACTATAAATGCTCTGCCAATCATCACCGACGACACAAATGTTTTTAGATTCATTTAATAGCAGTTTTATAAGCGTATACTGCGCGTTATTTGTGTCTTGATACTCGTCTACCATTATGTATTTAAACTGCAGCTGCCACTTCTGCTGAAGCTCAGGATTGTGCTTTAACATCGCAACTGTTCGCCCAATTAAATCGTCAAAATCAAGCGCCCCCGCATCACGGAGTGCTTGTTGGTAGAGTGGAAAGACTTTTGCAGCCACCTTCTGCGCAGGAAGCGTTGCAGTACCTGCATATACCTCTGGCGAAATTAGCTCATTTTTTGCGGCACTAATGAGGCCACTGAGTGCGCTTGGTTTAAACTGCTTTTCATCTATATATAATTTTTTACAGGCCTGCTTAATCGCACTCTGGCGATCAGACTCATCAAATATTACAAAATTTTTTGGAATTCCAACATACTCACCATCCTGCCGGAGAATTCGTACACAGATAGAGTGAAAGGTTCCCATGTATGGCATAAATGAGCGATCGGCATAGCTCTGACCTAACAGCTCTGCAACACGCGTTCGCATCTCTTTGGCGGCCTTATTTGTAAAAGTCACTGCTAAGATTGCATAGGGGCTCACTCCATTGCTGACCAGGTGTGCAATTCGGTGAGTTAATGTCTTGGTTTTGCCACTACCCGCACCAGCCAAAATTAAGACAGGTCCGTCAGTATTTTCAACGGCTTGTTTTTGTTTTTCATTTAATCCTTCGAGTAGATTTTGCACCTATCAAGTATACCAAATTTTAAGTGCTATCAGTGTTCGTACTAGAACGGAATTGGCATGGAAATTCCAGATACAACTATATATACACCCCCAGCTAATACTATCGCGAGTACTAATAGCAAAACAATTGGAGCCCTATTGTGGTGCTCTAATTTTGACCAATCGTGAAGCGTTGAGTGGTACTCTTCAGTATCAAATACTGCGACTTTAGGCTCATCAGTTTCTTCATCAAACGTTACTGGGTCACTCCTGAGGTTATCGGAGTATATTTCTGAGCCTCCGGTGTCAGCCTCGACAGACACGTCATTTTTATCCGTATCTGTATCAGATTTTACCTTTAGATCGCTTTCAGTTTTATCACTGTCCATTTCTTCAACTAGTTTTGTCTTGGGTGTGTCATCTTCTTTTAAGTCGATCAGATCATCAGACTCAGGATCATTTTTAGTTTCTTTGTCATCTAAATCGGGCTTTGTTTTGGTTAGTGAGTCGTCTTCCGGAGCTGATTCTGTCGGTTGAATTACAGCGTCAGCTTTTTGGGTTAAAACAGGCTCTTTTGTTTCTACATCATCTGATTCTAACTTAGCAACCGCAGGAATACCGCTTGTTTCATCATTTATATTTAAGGAGCCTGAACTATGGCCGGAAACTACTTCAGTTGTGCTCTGTGTAAGTGCTGTGGAATTCGCATCAGTCTCTTTTAAGTCGGCAGGGGAGGCTACAAGCTTCTCTTCAGAAGGTTCGAGTAATTTCTGACTAGGTTGTGCGGATTTTAAAACTGAAGCTGTTCTTTTTTTTGTTTTTGGTTCATGAATAATATCGAAGCTTTTTGCTTTACCATGGTGGATAGTTTTTTTAGGTAACTTTGGTTTACTCATCTTCTCGCCAGATTTACCAAGTAGTGCTTCGGTTTGCATTGCGAGCTCACTGACCGCATTATCTAACACAGCAAAATCAGCTTCATTAGTATTATCAACAGATTTTGACTTTGAAATCTTTTTACCAATCATTACAACACTCCCTTTTTGTCTAACTTGGTTTGGACCGATACTAAACTGTCAGCAGATTCAACAATTGGCCAGAAAGTAGATAAACTAAGACTTGCGCCACCAACAAGTAATCCATCTACCCCTTCAGTTTGCAGATAGGCGATAGCATTTTCTTTTGTAACGCTACCACCGTACAAAATCTTTACCTTATTGGCAGGCTCTACGCCGTACAGGCTAGCAATATCGCGTCTTATTTTTGTAACAAGTTTTGCAACATCTTCAGGATGTGCAAATTTACCTGATCCAATTGCCCAAACGGGTTCATAGGCAATTATTATTTTAGATATTTCTTCGGCTGTTAAATTAGCCATTCCTACGGTGAGTTGATCATGAATTACTTGATTTGTATGGAAATGCTCTCGTTCAATAAGAGTCTCGCCAATGCATAGGACTGGTGTGATTCCACTTCTTACCGCGGCTGCAACTTTTGCTCTAATTAGTTCGTTGGACTCATGAAATACATGTCGACGTTCAGAGTGCCCAATTAAAACATACCGAGCTATCCCACGAAGCATCGGCATACTGATTTCACCAGTATAGGCTCCTTCGTCTTGAAAATACGCATTCTGAGCTACCGCCCTAATACTAGACTGAGAAAGTACTTCAGAAACCTGTGAGAGCGCTAACGTATGTGGTGCAATACCAACGATCACTTCTGGCATCGATTCTTTTTGAGCTAACTTTTGAGCATACGAAACAGCCTGTTTTACAGTCAGATGTGTCTTCAGATTACCTAGTATTACTTTTTTTCGCCCACTCATAATTATAACTACATCGTTAGATAATGATTACGCTTATTGTAGCACAAAAGTGATGTTCAAGCGTTAGATATCTAGGAGTGCTTCTATACCAGGGAGCTTTATGCCGCTCATAAGCTCAAGGCTTGCACCACCTCCGGTGGATATATGGCTAAACGCACCTTCGGGGTGCTTCTCTAGCCAACCAAGTACAAAGTCTGCCGTATCACCACCGCCGATAATACATTTTGTACTGTGCTGTTGCTCCGAAAGGGCTTGTGCAAGCATGTCTGAACCTTGGGCAAACTGAGGTAACTCAGTCATTCCGAGTGTTCCATTCCATACTACCGTTGCAGCAGTTTTGATTTGTTCCGTAAAATTACGCATGGTCTCAAAACCAATATCTAAAATATTTTCGTCATTACTTACGCCGTTCAGGTCACAGTCTCGTCGTTTTGAATCCACAGATATTTCAGCAGCAACAGCAACATCATTCGGTAAAACCAACTGTCCTGGCCGAGCCTTAGTAACAATAGACTGTACCTGAGACTTACCCTCAGGGTCTACGAGGCTCGTTCCAACTTCATGTCCTGCTTCAGATATGAAATTATTTGCCATTGCACCACCAACGAGTACCGTGTCTGCTGTTTCTAAAAATCGCTCTACTAATGGAAGTTTGTCTGATATTTTTGCTCCGCCAAGCACTGCAACTAACGGACGCTCAGGGTTATCCATAGCCTGGGTTAAAACCATATATTCCGTTTCTAAAAGTAGCCCAGCAACTGCAGGTACAATGTGTGAGATTCCCTCAGTACTAGCATGTGCGCGGTGAATAGCTCCAAATTCATCATGAACAACATAGTCAGGATTAATTATACATTTCAAGTCTTGTGCGAATTCGGGGTCGTTCGATTCTTCACCCGGATAAAATCGCACATTTTCTAAAACAGTCACTTTGCCACTTTTTAAGTTCTTTAACGTCTGTTTTGTAATGTCACTGCAACAATCTGAAACAAATTCTACAGGAAGTTCAAGAAGTTCTGAAAGTCTCCGAGCAACAGGCTCTAATGTGAATTCAAGATTACGTTCACCTTTTGGTCTACCGAGGTGAGATATAATTACAACCTCACACTGGCGCTCAAGTAAATAACGAATCGTGGGCAATGCTTGTACTATACGGTAGTCGCTAGATATTTTTCCAACCTTCGTAAGAGGTACGTTAAAATCTGTTCTTAGTAGAATTCGCTTCCCGTGAACAGGAATATCACGGACAGTTTTTTTGTGAAACATGGTGGGTGATTGAGTCACGTACTACTCCAAAACTCTCACTTTAATAGTGTCTGTTCCACCCGCGGTACCCGGATACTGTCCCGATGCGACAATAATAGTATCACCCTTCTTCAAGATTAATTCACTACGCAGCCAATCAGTTAATTTGGTCGCGGCATACTTGTCGTCTGGTCGAACGTACACTTTTGTTCCGTGGAGTAGTGCTAATTGCTGTGCAACACGAGCCTCTGGTGTCACAACAATTACCGGAACTTTTGGTCTTCCGCCCGCGATTGCAACTGCCGTTGCTCCAGTTTTAGTTTCAGCAACTATGGCAACGGCATCAATTAAAGCAGCGAGATTAATTGCAGATGTAGCAATTGCCTCGCCCAAAGTGCTGACTTCCTTTTGGGCAAAAGTAGCAGTCACAGTGGCGTTTTCCTGGGTATACATAACAATCCGCTTCATGATTTCGATTGCCTCTATCGGGTATCTACCTACAGCAGTCTCATCAGAAAGCATTACGGCATCTGCGCCGACAATAACAGCCGTTGCTACATCGGACACTTCAGCACGTGTTGGTTCGGGTTGTTCTAACATACTCGCTAGCATCTGAGTCGCTACAATACTTACTTTATGGTGTCGCAAACAAAGTCTAATAATCTCACGCTGCCAAACGGGGACACTCTCTGGGATAGTTTCAACAGCGAGGTCACCACGTGCAACCATTACACCGTCACTTGCCTGTACAATCTCCTCAAGGTTCTCTAACGCTCGTTTAGTCTCTACTTTGGTAATGATTTTTGCACTACTACTGAGGTTCTTAAGAAGTCGACGAAGCTCTTGTACATCGTCGGCAGTTTGAACAAAACTCAGTGCAATGTAGTCGATATCGGACTCAGCACCAAAAATAATATCCTGTCTGTCTTTTTTTGTAATTATGTCACCGCCAAGGTCGGTGTCTGGTAAGTTAATGCCCTTACGTTGCACTAGTACGCCGTCATTTTCAATCCTGACAGATACCAAGCGCTCCGAGGGACGTACGCTACTGATTACGCCTCGTATTTTTCCGTCATACAGTAATATACTTTCTCCGCGCTTAACTTTTTTACTAAGGTCATACTGCACCGGCAAATACCCATCGTGCAAAAAATCAGGCTTATACTGCAAGACTAGTTCTTGTCCGCGCTTAATTGGCACAACGCCTTCAAAATCTCCGAGTCGTATTTTTGGACCCTGTAAATCTTGGATAATTGCTACTGGGCGACCGCATTCTATACTAGCTTTTCGGATCCACTCAATTTCTCGTGATTTTTCAGTATGATTCCCATGGCTGAAGTTTAGCCGCATACCGACAGCACCGGCGTTAATAGCATCTCGAATTAGTTCGTAAGAATTTGTGGCAGGACCAACTGTAACAACAATCTTCGTTTGATTAAGATTGGCTAAGTTGGCACTTGAAAGTTCTTTTTGATTTACACTTGGCATTATATATTCCAGTTTACATGCTTATGCTTTTAAATAATAGGCACGCGGAATTAGCATTTCCCTCTATACAAAAACTTTATGACTTATTTATTCCGAATTTTATCTTCAGTCTTTTTTAGATCGATCATTGTCTTAACAATTGTATCTGGTGCAAGTGAGATGCTTCCAATGCCTTCTTCTACTAAGAACCGGGCAAATTCAGGATAGTCAGACGGCGCTTGACCACAGATACCAACTTTAACCTTCTTCTTTTTACCAACTTTGATTAGTTGGCGAATGAGCTCTTTCACTGCTTCGTTGTTTTCATTATAAATATGAGCGACAGTGCTGTTATCTCTGTCGACACCAAGTGTAAGCTGCGTAAGGTCGTTAGAGCCAATAGAAAAACCATCAAATAAATCTGCGAACTGCTCGGCCAGAATTATATTGGCAGGAATCTCCGCCATAACGTACACCTCGAATCCATTTTCGCCACGCTTCAAACCTGCGCTCTTCATGATATCAAGTACGTTCTTGGCTTCGGTGAGGTCCCGACAGAATGGAACCATAGCCTTAATGTTAGTTATCCCCATTTCATCCCGCACCCGCTTTAATGCACGACACTCAAGTTCAAATGCAGCTCGATATTCCTTGCTGTAATATCTACTTGCGCCACGCCAGCCTATCATCGGGTTGTTCTCTTGCGGTTCAAACTGTGTACCACCAATTAGATTGGCGTATTCGTTTGACTTAAAATCACTAAAACGTATTATGACGTCATTAGGATAAAAAGCAGCACCAATTATTGCGATTCCCTCGGCAAGTTTATCTATAAAGTATTCGGCCTTATCTGCATAGCCTTTTGTAATCTCATTAATTGTTGCTCTTGTTTTTTTATCGGTGATTTTATCAAAGTGAAGAAGGGCAAGCGGATGAATTTTAATATGTGAATCAATAATAAATTCTTCCCGGGCCAAACCCACACCGTCATTTGGAATCATTGAATATGCAAAGGCATGATCAGGCGAACCAATGTTCATCATAATTTTAGTTGCAGGGCGCTGTAGATTTTTTACATCCGTTCTGTCTACCTTAAATTTAAGGTCGCCTTCATACACTACACCCTCGCTACCCTCTGCACAGCTAACGGTGATATCACTTTTGTCCTGTATTTTACGCGTTGCATCACCAGTACCGACAACACATGGTATGCCGAGCTCTCTGGATACTATTGCCGCATGGCAGGTTCGCCCACCCTTATCAGTCACTATCGCACTCGATCGTTTCATAATTGGCACCCAATCAGGATCAGTCATTTCCGTGACAAGCACATCGCCTTCTTTAAAGCTTGCAATATCCTTCAGGCTCATCACTTTACTTGCCTTACCTTTTCCAATTTTGCT
Organism: Candidatus Saccharimonadota bacterium; assembly: GCA_018061375.1. Taxonomy (GTDB): domain Bacteria; phylum Patescibacteriota; class Saccharimonadia; order Saccharimonadales; family UBA7683; genus JAGOUG01. The sequence continues at coordinate 4,915 of JAGOUG010000004.1, read as the reverse complement.
ACCGACACTTGCGCCCCTAGCGAGTACCTTACCATCTTCGGTACGTTTATATTCTTCTATCACATTTGTATCTTTACGTGATTCTACAGTCTCTGGTCGTGCCTGAACAATATAGAGCTTGCCGTCGTCCTCATCTAGTGCCCATTCAATATCCATCGGTTTACCGTAATGCTCTTCAATAGCCATACCCCACTTTGCAAGCGTCTTAACCTGCTCGGTTGAAATTGATGTCTTCTCCTGATCATGTACCGAAACGGCTATGTTTTTGGTTTTACTACCAAACGCAGGAATCATCTTTTCTTTCTTCGTGCCAATCTTCTTTTTTACGATCGCCATAGTTGGCTTGAACACAATAAATTCATCCGGGCTGACACGACCCTGTACAATATTTTCACCAATGCCGTAAATCGAACTAATGAATACTGCGTTTCTAAAACCTGTTTCAGTATCAATAGTAAACATAATGCCGGCAGATTTTGAACGAACCGCAACCATTTGCTGGATCCCAACAGAAAGCGCAACTTGCATATGCTCAAATTTGTTTTCTACTCGGTACACTATTGCTCGGTCGTTAAATAAAGAAGCTATGCACTTTTTTGTAGCCAACAGCACATTTCTTTCACCTTTTATATTCAGGTACGTCTCTTGCTGGCCGGCAAATGAAGCGTTCGGTAGATCTTCAGCTGTCGCGGAAGAACGTATTGCTACAACTAAATTCTTACGACCGCATGTCTTGCTGAGATCTTTGTAGCCACGTCTAATTTCATCTTCAAAATCTTTAGGAAACTTTGTTTTAGCTATCATTGATCTAATTTTTGCACCGCGAACCTTAAGGTCTTTAATATCTTGAATATCGAGACCTTTTAGAATATCTTCGATCTTTTGCCTAAGCCCAGCTGAATCAAGTAGGTGATAATAACTATCTGCGGTGGTAGCAAGACCATTCGGAAGATTAACCCCTTTTGGCGCTAAATGTCGACGCATCTCGCCAAGCGACGCATTTTTGCCACCAACTTGTGGAATATCTTTTAAAGCTAACTCATCGAAAAACTTTATATATTTGTACATTTTTATCTACCTTTTTTAACGCTTTTATACATTTCACTTCATATAATACCATTTTTTATAACCATTAGCATGTCTGAGAATACAATTGAGCTCCGAGAGGTACGGAGCTAGAAATTAATGGTATTATTATAGTATGAATGATCAACTACAAACTGTTTCATCGTGGCTTGGTTCAGGGTCAATAAATATATTTGGGTGCCCTTTTGCAGGTAAAGATACCCAGGGTCTACTACTTGCAGATCTACTCGGTGCAGAGCTGATAGCTGGTGGAGAAATTTTAAGAAGTCATCATGATCAAGAGCAAATACAGAAAATTATGTCTATGGGTGGAATAATACCATCTGAGCTTTATTTACAGATGTTACTGCCTGTACTTTCAAGCCCAAAATTGAAAAATGTTCCATTAGTTTTAAGTACCGTAGGACGTGCCCACGGTGAAGAACCAATTATACTAGAAGCCACCGAAAAATCGGGTCATCCAGTAAAGGCAGTACTCTTCTTAAACGTTTCGGAAGATGAAGCCTGGAAGCGCTTTGAAGAATCAAAAAAACGTGGTGACCGTGGCGTCAGACAAGATGACAGCAGAGAATCACTTATCATCCGACTTAAAAAATTTCAGCAACGCACAGTACCGGTTATAGATTTCTACCGAGAAAAAGGGCTACTTGTAGATATCAACGGTGCGCAGTCAGAAGAAGAAGTGACGAACGAAATTATCTCGAAACTCGCTCGAATAGCGTCTTAAGAAACAATCAAATTAGACTACACATATCTGATGTGTGATATTTAGTGAAAAACTATTCACTGCATTTATGTAACTTCAGGAACATAGTAATTCCTAGAAGGAGAAAATAATGTATAAAGATTTTGATTTACCAACTAACCACCAAGCTAAAGGGGAGGACTACATACCACCTAAAGCACGACAAGCAGATGAGATTGAACGGAGGCGACGCCTTCCGAGTGGTACACTGCTTGCAGAACAACAACGCGACGGTATCGCAATTTCTGCAGAGGCACTCGCCCGACTTGAACGTGAAGAGGATTTGCAGTTTGCATCACGAATTCTAGGAGCCAGTGCACTTAATACTAGCTGGTATTTATTCGCTAAAGGGGCGCCCGTGATGCGTCGTCGCTTAAAACTTCCAGTCTTGGCAACACCGGAACCAGAATTTCGCCCGAACACAGCTACCCTCGTACAACAACGTGATACTCGACTCGCACAAGCCAAGCACCGAGCTGATACTCACGCTGCAATGGTTGCCTTTTCACTAAACGAACTTGCCCTTGAAGATAGCCGCACAATTCTTGGCCGGCACATCGGAAATACCGCGCTTGCCATTTCAACGGTTGATCTTGGTGATCACGCAATGTTTAGCTCACCAGATGATTTTGAACTGCAGAATCTGGTTCGTCGACGTTCACTCAGAACCCTCAGAGATGCCCGCGAACTTGGTAGTGAGCTACATACCATACCGTCACTTGCACAGCTTGCAAACCCTGATTCAGATCTTGCAGTGTTCTGGCGTCGAAATGCACCAAATGGTGCACTCAGCGCATACGAAGCAGCCTACGAATCATTCGCGGCCTAAACTTGAACAGTCTGATCTAAAAAGAACTGCTCACCTGCTAAATACTTTTCAACCAATGCCTGCATATTCGGCAACATCACTGAGTCAGTAAAATCTGGCTCAGTTTGCCAATAATACTCAGAGTATTCATTACCTTGAATCAAGTCCCCTATCGCATTCTCACAGACAAGCAGCGTAAAGTGTGTAAAGCTTTCAAGCGTTTCGCCACTAAGCATTCTGAAGTAGCCATTTCCAAGTGCAGAGAACTCGCAGCTGAGACCAGTACGTTCCTTACAAAGCTTATTGGCCGTTTCAAGAACAGGCTCCTGTGAATTGGGAGTACAGTGCATAAAACCGACGCGGTTTACTAAAGGTTGAATTTTACGTCTGTACAGCAGCCATGCTCCGTCTGCTTTTCGTCGAATCACTAAAAACAACACCGAATGTGCCCTGTTTGAGAGTGTCTGAAAATCACTGAGCACTCGAATACCTAACCGTCGCCCTTCGGCTGTCAAACTATATCGGCCATCTTCATTTTTAGTTACATATCCAGCAGAAACTACCTTCTTAAGATGGTATGTGAAAAGTTTACTTTCAATTTCAGCAGGCTTCAGCTCACTAAACCGCAAATTGTCTTCTAGGGCCAAGTGGTACACAACCGCCCTCTGTATATGATGGTCTAACATATTATAAGTATATGCTACTCGCCATAATCATGCGACGCAGTATAAAAGAATGTCCGTGTTTTTGGCTTCACGGATGAGTAAATCGCATGGAGACGCTTAATCTACAAACTTCTGCAACTCACTAATAAGCAAGTTTAAGGAGATGTTATTTTTTGAATAACATGCAGTTGCACCTGACTTCAAAGCTTTTTTGAAAGAACCTTCTTCGTCCATTTCCGAAAAAATAATGATCGGCACTTTTTTTACCGTAGCACTCTCTCTTACCCGTATATCTTCAATTAGATCGACACCATTTCTGTTCTTGTGATCAAGAATGAGTATTTCTGTAATGACGGCATCTGGATTTTGTTCAACAAATATTGACATAGCCTGATCGTAACTTACGGCAACCATACAGTCCCAGCCCATATCCTTCTCTAGTTTATTTTTTGTAACCCTATTAAGTAACGGATCTACGTCGTTTAATAATACCAAAACCTTCTTGATTGTATCGGATTCAGTCTTCATGTAGTGATATCTCTGTATAGGGTGATAATTTTGACCGTACTGTATCATGCGCCAGGTCGAGTGCACGCAGCCAGGTTGGCGTAACTTTAAAAATTACGTAATCACCCCTGTTTATTCTGAAGATTGGTGCCCAGAAGTCTGGGTCGTTAGTGGCGGCATCTCCGAATGAATTAATGACCCATTCCTTGATTGAATCATCGTTTACCTCTTTAGCTAAACCGTCTAGCTGTATAGACATCTTTGAGAATTCCCAAATAGTCATACTTACGTTCTGATTCTTAAGAATATTCTCTGCCTTGTGTGAGTCCCGGTTTGTTACAAAATACAAATTTAAATCTTTATCAACAACATATATTACCGTGGAACAGGTTGGCTTATTATTACTGGCGGTTGCTAGCTCTGCAATAAAGTTAGATTCCAAAAAGTGCCGTACAGCCTCTTTTGAAATTGCCTGACTTTTAATATCCATTATTAGGCACAATTATAGTCCTGATTATATACATAAGCAATGGTAATCTTCGTACGCGCAATTATCCGGGGATCACTACGTGGCGTCTGCGCCACTTTCTCGAAGCGAGCTTCTGCGAGAGTGGCTTGTCTTCGAACCCCAGGGTTCGTTTTGGAACTACATCATATCGGACACTATCAAGTGGTCTGATCTTTTCAGCGGTCGGGTGCCTTCTATACATTCTAGTGTTTAATGGAAAATACCTCATCTTACTTAACTTGACTTGACTGGAGGATACTAAATATTTATTGGCTCAACACTTTAGCCCTGTCCTCGATCGGATAAAAGGCGAGGATGCTATTATTGAAACTCTCGACATTGCTGTTATACAAAACTCTCGATGAGTTATATTGTGAAATTTTTCTATTGTATATAGCAAGGTTACTATTATATATATCAACATTTAGATTGTACGAGTATGTGTCGTAATACCGTATTTCATCCATATAACTCTTTATGTTGTCCAAATAGATTATTTTGAATTGATCTATATTATTTGAAAGATCAATTAAGTTACTATACTGTGAGTCAAGATCACTAAGTTCAGTTCTAATTTTGCCCTCAAAGTTCGAGTT
>JAGOUG010000041.1 GCA_018061375.1 Candidatus Saccharimonadota bacterium | reverse complement strand
TAAGTTAATGACGCGAGTGTAACAGAGAAGCCACATGTCAACCGTAAACGGCCAGGTTAAATATTCTCCAGAAGCTGCTCGTAGTCGGCTACAGGCTTTTATTGAGCGTGCACCAGAACTTGATACCTATGAGACCTTTACTAATGCCGTATATGGTCTACATGAATTACCTTTTGCTATCGCATCTTTGTATCAGCATTTTGGAACAGCCATAGAAGATACACCTACCCCGTCATTCGTCTTCTTTAAGCAGAAAGGGATAAGACAGATTAAAGGTTCTCTTGGACGTAAGTTGAGCCATCTTGATAACGGACTATCAGAGGTGCGGTTGATCGAACAGCGCCCACGACTACTACGGTATCCTAGGGCACTCAGGATGGCGACACTTTCCTTGGTATCTGATCCATCCGAGACACCTTTTGACGCTATAAATGATTATCAAACTCAAACCTTTACATTGCTAGGTGCGCATAATGTCACAAGTCATTTAGCGTTCATTGATCGTGTAAGAGCGCAAGGAGGGGACCAAGACACAGTTGCACGTGCAATAACGAGCGGGTTAGTTGTTAATCCAGATGAGTCGCGAGTTGCAATGAGAAACGCAAGCGCAACACTTGCAAAACTGAGTCAGGGTCTTCTTGCTGTTACTGAGTTTGAACCTGTTTCAGACTAACACCCAAGGTGTTATTGACTTTTGAATAGGGGTGTGCTATAGTGGTACTATTGTTTGAATGAATCCGGATTTAGTTGGTCTTAAATATCTCGATTTCATCACTGAACAATCGACATATCGACTAATTAAACGAAAAGGATTCTATTTTTATGTCTTATAACAACTACAGTTCACGTCCACAGCGACGTACTTCTTACGGTGGCGGTAACTCACGATTTCGTGGTAACGGCGGCGGTAACAAATCTCGTAACATGGTAAAAGGCCGAGGCCAGTACATCGACCCAGCTAAATTCGTCCGAGAGGCACAATTTAAAGAGGAAGAACAGTACACGCCAGTACATACTTTTGCTGACTTCAAAGCGGCACAGCTTATTAAAGATAACTTGGCTGCAAAAGGGTATACAATACCTTCACCAATTCAAGACCAGACTATTCCACTTGGCCTAGATGGCAAAGATGTTATTGGTATCGCCAACACTGGTACTGGTAAAACAGCAGCCTTCGCAGTACCTGTACTCGATAAGCTACTTACAAACCAGCATAGCCGAGCACTTATAATTGCACCAACTCGCGAGCTTGCTCAGCAAATTGAAGATGAACTTCGTTCAATTGCTAAAAACAGCGGTCTTTCTGGTGTACTACTTATTGGTGGAACACCAATGGGTCCACAACTTCGTGATCTACGTTCAAAACCACGTGTCGTTATTGGTACGCCTGGACGTATTAAAGATCACCTAGAGCGTGGCACGCTTCACCTTGCAACATTTGACCAAATTGTTCTTGATGAAGTCGATAGGATGCTCGACATGGGCTTCTTGCCAGATGTACGCTTCATTCTTGATAGCCTTAAGCCAGAGCGCCAATCATTCTTCTTTTCAGCAACCATGGAACCAAAAGTAAGTCAGTTAATTCAGACCTTCTCAAACGATCCTGTAACGGTTTCTGTTAAAACGAGTGATACGAGTGATAACGTTCACCAGAACGTTGTACACTACAACTCTAAAGAAGATAAAATTGAAAAACTTCATGATGCACTTATTAACGATGCTGTGAAGAAAGTAATCATTTTTGATGAAACTCAGCGTTCAGTAGAGCGTCTTGCTATAGAACTTGCTGGCCGAGGCTTTGCAACAGATGCAATTCACGGTGGTAAAAGCCAAGGTCAGCGTCAACGTGCGTTGAACCGCTTTAAGGCGAGTGATATCGACATCTTGGTAGCGACTGATGTTGCGGCTCGTGGTATCGATGTAAAAGATATTACACACGTAATAAACTACGCTATTCCACAAACGTACGAAGACTACACGCACCGTGTTGGTCGTGCTGGACGTGCTGGTGCAACCGGTCATGCCCTAACTTTTGTAAGTAAGTAAACAGTTACTTCTGCAAACTTAAACTCCAGATTAACATCTGGGGTTTTTGATTATTCCATTTTCCGTCATCCCGTACTCGATACGGGATCCAGTTTACGTATTTGAGCAAAGCGAATTATTTTTTGTCTTTTGTTCTCACTTTTGGCGCAAAAGTAAGGTAAAACAAGCAACTAGTGTGTAAAACACTCGATACTCCATCACCGCTCATCTCTCTGTAGCCTGCGGGACTCTCCGCCTACTGGCGGATCAAACACGTCCTCGTCAGCAGGGACATGAGCGGTGCCTCCGTTTCGGGTTTTTACGTAGTTGCGGCGGGAGGTTGATTATTTTTTTACTGGACCCCGGATCGGATTCCGGGATGACAGGTCACAAGACCCATGTACTAATTCTTCATACCCCGCCAAATTCGGGGTACTCGAATTTGAGCACTGAGAGTGGTAGGCTAGAAGGGATGATACGAAAAACAAAAAATCGGATACTTAGGAAGCTGTTTCATAAACAGGGCGTGATGAGTGCTGCCGAATTAAAGCCGGCACGTGACTATATTGCAGGTTTTTGGAAACACCTAAAACGTACAAATACAGTTAGCAAAGATACCTTAATTGGTGTACCTCACCCCTATTTAGTTCCTTCGTATGATCCAAACTCTACCTTCACGTTTGACGAGATGTATTACTGGGATTCCTATTTTATGGTCCAGGGGATGCTGAAAGATCAAAAAAACAAAGAGTTGGTTACCGGCATACTAGATAATCTGTTTCATCTAATTGATCAGTACGGGATGGTCCCAAACGCTAATAAAACTTTTTTATTAGCACATTCGCAGCCACCACTTCTAACTAGCTTTATATTTGACGTCTATGAGGCGTATTCACTAGACAAACGCTGGTTTGAACAGGCAATTAAGTACGCAAAAAAAGAATACGAAACAGTTTGGATGGGCACTCAGAAGCCGTACGATCACCTGGTGCATATTGGCCTGAGCCGATATTACGACATTAACGTTGTGCATGATTTAGCCGAAGCAGAGAGCGGCTGGGACATGACCACGCGGTTTGGGCGAAAGTGTCTCGATTATCTACCGATAGACCTGAACGTGTACCTATATAAGTATGAATCTGACTTTGAAAAAGCCGCAGAGCTACTTAATAAACCAGAAGAGGCAAGGCAGTGGCACACCAAAGCCCTGAAGCGCAAAAAAACTATCAACGAACTTATGTGGAATGACCGTCGCGATTCATTTTTTGATTACAACTATAAAAAGGAGGCGCAGAGTCAGGTAGCTTCTTTGGCAGCGTATACCACGTTATGGGCAGGGCTTGCCACAAAAGATCAGGCAGCAAAGCTTGTAAAAGACTTAAACAGGTTTGAATTCAAAGGAGGCCTGGCTACGACTGAAGATTCTGCACTGCAGTTGATACTTTCTCAGAAGACTGCCGCACAGTGGGCATACCCTAACGGCTGGGCTCCACTTCACTTTTTTGTAGTGAAAGGGTTGGAACGATATGGGTATCATAAAGAAGCTCAGAGAATCGCTAAAAAGTGGCTTAAAACAAACCTCAATTGGTTTACTATGCACGGTGAGTTTTTAGAGAAGTACAATGTCGTTGACCCAGATAAACCTCCAGTAGAAGGCTTATATCCATCTCAAACTGGATTCGGGTGGACAAACGCAGTTTTTGAACGCTTATGCCAAGATTATATAGATAGTAAATGAGTTGTCGTCACGCTTGTGTTTAATAAATTAAGGTACTATAATAAAAAATGATATCCACCATCGCAGCTCCTTAGAATAAACCCTAGGGAACATGAGACAAAAATATAGAAAAATAGTAGCAGTAGCAATAGTGGCTTTAGTAAGCTTCGTTTTTCATTCGCAGTCGAGCTTTGCGGCTTCATTCTTAGTCACAAATACAAATGATTCAGGCGTAGGAAGTCTTCGCCAGGCAGTTATAGATGCAAATGCGGACGGTGGTGCACCACATATTATAGAATTTAATATTTCCGGTTCAAATCAGCATATAATAGAGCTTCAATCGCACTTGCCGTCGCTTTCTAGGCAAACCTTGGTCGATGGGTTTTCACAGCCGGGCTCAAGCCTGTACTGTCAGGGCGGTAGTTCCGCCCCAAAAATTGCGATTGCCCCAGCGAGCGGGGACTATGCCACACTGAGCCTTGCAAGCTCTAGTGAAGTGAGAGGTTTAGCGTTTGGTGCTGGTGCATCAGTTTATGGATACGGTGGCACTACAGTGCATTGTAATTATTTTGGTACGCTCGATGGCATTAATATTGTTTCTAACTGGGGTTCATCCCAGTTTAGTTGGGTCTCAACAGGATACCCATCGGGTGGGGCCGTTACTATAACAGATAACGTCTTCGCAGGAATGGAATCAACAAATAGTACCAGTATGATTGAAGTTGGCGCTACGATAGATGCAACAGGTAATTTTTTTGGCACAGATAGCACTCGTACGCATAACCTGAAGCATGAGGGTAGTGTTCACACTGGAATATCCAGTACCAACAGTGGCTATCAAGATGTCGGTAAAATCGGCGGAGTAGGGCCTTCTGATCGAAATTATTTTTACCACTTAGATTATGCGATTAGTTTTTTTGGAGCTACAGTACTGGGTAATATATACGAAGACAACGGACTGAATATAGGCGATTACTCTAATATACCACTTGAAGCGCCACTCATTAGAAGCACCGCGCAGGTATCGGGTGATACTCAGGTTAACGTTGAGCTAGGCGCTTCACTTGCGGCTGGTAATTATAGACTCGAGTTTTATTCAAACCCATCTCGGCATAATGACCGATTATTGGTGCTTGATGGAGTTGAGGTTCAACATGGGATGGACGGCACGGAACTGGTTGGTACGGTTACCGTGACTAAAAGTAGCTCAAATGCTGAGACGGTAGCTGTGACTGTGCCGGGTACCAGTTATACTCACCTGACAGTTACAGCAACTGCCGATTTGGGCAGTGGTACGTACGGTTCGACTACTCCTATGGGCAACTTAGTACCCGAAGATGTGAATCTTGGGGTCACGCTCGATACCGGAATAGATAGTGACAGGTGTTATGTCAGTGGATCTACCGGCGAATGGACGATACAGGTCAACAATAATGGCACTGAGGCGTTACACGAAATGATATTAAGCTATGAGGCACTTTCCAGTGGACTCAGCAATCTAACAGATGTATACGATTTAAATGCATTGACTATCGGTGGTACTGCAGACTCTACAAGTCATATCAGTCATAACATACCAGGCTCTAATAGTATGGGCGCAGTGTTTTTCTGGGAGGGGACACTTGAACCCGGGCAGAATCTGCGCATATCGATCCCTGCTACCTATACGCTTCCTGGACAAGCATTGGCAGGTATTGTAAGGGTGCAGCATCTTCCACCCGATGTACTGAACTCTGATCGTATCGCGGAGTATCTCGAATATCGAGCCGTAAACCAGTATGATACACAAACCAGTTTAGACTGTCAGTATGTTGGTGATCTGGCAACTACAGTTACCGTACCTTCGCCGGGTATCATAGCCGGGGGAACTGGCGTATATAGCGTACGAACAACTAACTATGGCCCAGTGGTATACCCGGATGGAAATCCAACTAGTCTGAATGATTTTGGTGAGTTCCGCTATATGCAGATGATAGCTATTCCAAAGAACACCACGGTGCAGAGTGTATCATTAAATGGTCAGCCCGGATGCCTTGTGGTGGCAAGTGATATATCTGGATACAATCCACAAGCATGTGCGGTAGTCTGTATCGACTACTCAACCGTTGAGGTAGACTTTGATCAGTTTGTCGCCAGTACACCCTATAGTAATATATTTAACTGCGTAAGCGCTATTGGCCTCGGCGTCGGCGCGCATAATGACCTTGACATAACAGTTCAGGTGGCAAGTAATATAGACCAGCAGGCAACATTTGGGGCGGTTTCATTCCCTATATCAGCAATCGCCAATAGCCCGAATTCACTGACCGACCCAGACATGGTCCAGTTTATGCTTCAGATACAGGTCGAGGCTTGGATTACGGGTGCAGCTTCACCAGACCTGCAGGAGATGCTACTACTAGAAATGTATACATGGCCAATTAACAACGCCGCTCAGTACATTGGCTTGAACTTAGGTACAGAGGGACTCAACCAACCCACCGATGGACCTAGTAGTCAGTCTAATACCGAGATTCCTTCATCTAAGCCAAAAAATTCCCCGTGGTTCACCCCAAATACTGATCCGACTAGTTCTATTGAATCGGTCTTGCCTCTGACAAACCAAACTGTGCAGTTATTTGGTTCGTACCGCAATAATGTAAAGATTTCCAATACCGGGTGTGCCACAGTAGTGCCAGGCAGCAACAACCTGACTCATGCGTTTACTAAGTTTGCTTGTGCTGTTGGAATCAGTACAAGTCAACTTGCAGCAGGCTTCCCGTGGATAATAATTATCCTCCTCGCCATACTGACTATTCAGGCGATTGTTCGTGCTTACCATTCATATGTAGCGGCCAGCCAATCTCGCGTACTTCTGGCTAGAAAAAAGCTGCTTGCTGAAGAAAAAAAGAGCTTCCTTGCACTGGCTAGTCACTACCTGCGTACACCGCTGACAATTATTAGTGGTGGTATCTCGTTGTTACCAAAAGAAAGTACTGCTCAGGTCCAGTTTACTACCGCACTTCATCCACTTGAACAAACTGCCAAGAAACTGATTACTGGTATTGAGGAGAATTCAATGGTTACTCAGATTAAGCAGCCGAGTGAGCTAGAGTATAAAGAGACCTCTTTGCTACGATCGGGCTTTCTGATACCCGCGGTATCTGCAGTTGTGTTGCTGCTGTTAATTAACCTGATATTAGCCACGGTAATTCGTGTTGATATAAGTTTGGTACAAGTTCTCACTCAGCTGCTTATTGCTTTAATAGTCTCAGTAGCACTCTATACGTCTATCTATTTGACTGCGCGCTACAAAAATGATCAGCGGCGTGATGAGCAACTTACGGACTACCATGTATCTTTAGATTCAGCACGGGCGCGGTATATAGCAGAAGCCCATAATTCTATTACTCCTGATTTAGAAGCGCTAAAAAATCTACCAACTGATAACTTACCCGCAGATTCATCAAAGTTCATTCTTGAAGGTACTAAAGAACTTGATAATTTATTACAAAAGTTTACGCTTGTGGCAATGCTTCAGGCGGGTGATACTTCACTTGGATTAAATGTATCGGTTAAAGTTTCTTCGGTGATAGACCAAACTGTTTCTGAAGTTGGTGTGACAAACTTCAGAAATCAAGTACCAAGTGACCTAGATATACCCGCATCTGAATTTTTAATGCACACTGTGTTTCAGGCACTCATAACGAATGCAAATGAGCATAATGCTCAG
>JAGOUG010000040.1 GCA_018061375.1 Candidatus Saccharimonadota bacterium | reverse complement strand
CTAGTAGGTGATGACTGCAAAAACACTTACAGAATATAAAGAATTTGGGCTAATGATGGCTCGTGAAGCCGGCGCAATTATGCGAAAGTACTCTCAAATAGACCAAGAAGTTGAACGTAAGAGCGATAATACCCCAGTAACTATTGCCGACAAAACCATTAACACTCTTTTAATTGAACACGTTAAAATGACATTTCCTGAACATGGCGTACTTGGTGAAGAAGAAAGTTACGAACCGAGTCGTAAAATACTTTGGGTCTGTGACCCGATAGACGGCACAGTTTCGTACATTCTCCATAGCCCACATAGTATGTTCTCACTTGCTTATGTCGAAGATGGTACAGTGCTCGTTGCTGTCACATATAACCCATGGACCGATGAATTGTTCTGTGCTGCAAAAGGTGAAGGTGCCGCACTAAACGGTGAACAGATTTCTGTGAGCGGTAGAAAATGGGGTGAAGAGGCACGGATTGTGAGTACATCTGACCCAATGCACAAACCGTATCCAACAGACAGTCCCGAATCAATTTTGAAGATTCGGTCAGAAGGTAACAGACTGTTCCACCTTTCGGGGGGTGTATTTAAGGGGATGCTTGTTGCTCAGGGTTATGCTGATGGCTTCACTTTCCCCTATACCTCAACACATGATATTGCGGCGATTAAACTAATTGTTGAAGAAGCGGGTGGCAAGGTTACGAATCTATCTGGTCACGAGCAGCGCTACGATGAGCCAATAAACGGTGCAATCGTCAGCAACGGAAAAATCCACAAAGAACTAACAGATATCGTGAGTGATTATGCGTATTCTGGGGATTGATCCTGGAACAGGAATTGTCGGGTTTGGGGTTATAGACGCAGTTGGTCAGAAGAAGACTATGGTTGATGCAGGGGTGATTCGTACGCCAGCACATCAGCCGCTCGAAGAGCGCCTTGCTACTATTTACAAAGAAATTGTAGAAATTATTACCCTAAATAAGCCTGAGGTAATGGCGATAGAACAATTATTTTTCGGACGTAATGTTACAACGGCTATGAGTGTCAGCCATGCAAGAGGGGTAATAGTACTGGCTGCTCAGCAAGCCGGACTTAAAATTGTAGAATACACACCACCACAGATCAAACAGGCACTCACCGGAACGGGAAGTGCAGATAAAAAGCAGGTCCAAGCCATGGTAATGTTACAGCTAAAACTGACTGAAGTACCCCAGCCAGATGACTGCGCAGACGCCCTTGCCGCCGCCCTCACATTTGCCCCGTAGTTTACGAGGCGATGACTATTAAAACGTAAATGCTTGCGCTCAGTTTGAGTTGGTGACACAATCCTATTATGAATGGTGAGCTACTAAAATTTGAATCCAGTATAGATCTACTAACTAAACACGGTGCTTCTGAAGAGTTTGTTGTTGGGTTTGTTCAGAATATGATCTTCCGCCATCAAGAACCCTGGAGACACTACCACGTAGTAGACCATCCTGCGGATGTCGCAGGGTTTGTTGTTGCTCATGCCAATTTGCTTGTTGCACCAGTACCTACGGTTATTACTGCAATTGGTCACGACGCCGTGCTTATGGCTCAGGCTCCTAAATACGTAAACGAAGAACTAACCGCGCAACTACTCGAATACATGGCCAGACCCCATATTCCTGATCACGAAACTTCTCTAGTAGGCACCTATACGAGGGCAAGCGCTAGCCATCTACATGACCCCAACGACCCAGACCTAAGTTTATTTTTAGACGGAGATCTTAAGATACTTGGCGCTTCTGAAGATATATTTGAGGAGTACGATGTGAACGTTGGTAAAGAATATGAAGATGCGTATGATCGCTCATCGTATATTATGGGCAGACATCATGTGCTGAGGGGGATATTCTTGAGAGACCGTATATACCAAACCGACGTTGCGTATAACTTGTTCGAGCGGCAGGCAAAGCTGAACCTTGGTAAAAAACTACTAGAGTTAGCAGCAGAGTCTCGCGAGGGCCTTGATGGCTGGAATGAAACTATAGAAGCCAGGTTGGAGGAGCTCTAAACATGGGTATAAAGTTGATGCGAGGCTGGGATGATGGGGAATACGATGACCCGATGGATCGCTCTATGGCATTTCGAGGGTCACGTGACTGGTCTGATCCAGATGAGGCAGTAGTACAGTATCCCGTTAATGATGCGCCTGCACCCGCGGCAGCCGTTGAGGCGCCCGATCCCAACCCAGATAACTTCAGAGTCGTTCGGGTCAGGGCTGTCGGAAGCTATATAAGCGCCATAATACATTACCCCGGCTGTACTACATTTGAAGGCAACAAGCTGCTCGTACTTGCCGGCGTAGATGAATCTGAGTTGGATGACTACAAGAGGTTAGACCCACACTTTAGTGTAGACTCTCCAGTGGTAGCTAGGTTTAAGCCAGATGAAGAAGGCTGGGAAGATGCCCTCCTGTTTATGAGACTACGAACAGATAGACTTGACTAATATATAAAAAGTCACTATAAAGTATTGACAAACATAAGCTTTTCTGCTAGTATAAAAGGGTAAACAACAAAACAAACACGAAAGGAACGAGCATCATGCCCGAACATCTTAAAGACGCCCCAGAAACAGAAGAATTTCACAATTACTTACAAAGTTTTGTGAAGAAAAAAGAAAAGCAGCACCGACGAAAAGTACTCTCAGAAGTAATGACTTCACTTTCTTTAATGATTGCAGGGTAGGGTAGCCTACGATGAATGCAATTGTTGTATTAATGAGCTTACGGATGAGTTTAAACTCCGCGATGGTATACTTACAGTATGATCGCAACACTTCACGGCTTGGTAACCGAAAAAAACAATAACGTTGTTATTGAATGTCACGGCGTTGGTTACGGGGTAGTCGTAACACTTTCAGATTTTGGTGTGCTTCATACCGGTACAGAAGCAAAACTGTATATATATGAGCACATTAAAGAAGACGCACACGACTTGTATGGCTTTATATCTAAAGACACCAAACAGCTGTTTACGCAGCTACTTGGTGTAAAAAACGTAGGTCCTAAAGTTGCACTTGCTGTGCTCGATATCGGCCAACTTGGTACAGTGCGCGCAGCAATTGCACAAGGTGATGTTAAGCTACTCCAGACCGCAAAAGGCGTTGGTAAGCGTGCGGCTGAACAGATTGTCGTAGAACTAAGAGACAAAATGGGTGCGCCAGTTGGTGATGGTGCCGAGCAGCTCATAAACAGAGCGGGAATTAATCAGCACGACGAGGCACTGCAGGCACTCGTTTCTTTAGGGTATAGCGAATATGACGCCTCGGCAGTTCTTTCAACCATAGATCCCCTACTTTCAGTTGAAGAACGGATTAAGCTTGCACTAAAGGGTGGTGCGTAATGGCGATAGATAGAATTGTGAACACTACCGTAGATGAGGTTGATCAGGTTGAAGAGCGGTTTGAAAATACGCTTCGGCCGAAGGATTTTGCAAACTATATTGGGCAAGAGCGGCTTAAGAAGAACTTGAAGCTTGCTATTGATGCGGCAAAATTGCGCGGTGAACCAGTCGACCATGTGCTGTTGTATGGGCCTCCTGGGCTCGGTAAAACCACAATGGCAAGTGTAATTGCTAATGAAATGGGCGCCCAGATTCGTATCACGAGCGGTCCGGCAATATCACGAGCAGCTGATCTCGCTAGTTTGCTGACTAGCCTGCAAGACGGTGATATTTTGTTTATAGACGAGATTCACCGATTAAGTACAACTATTGAAGAAGTACTCTACGCGGCGATGGAAGACTTTAAGTTAGATATTATGCTTGGTAAGGGGCCGACCGCGAAGAGCCTCCGGCTTGATTTACCGAAGTTTACAATCATCGGTGCAACTACCCGTATGGGTGACTTGGCGGCACCATTGCGTGATAGATTTGGTATTATGCACCGGCTGGAGTTTTATACCGAGCAAGAAATCGAACAGATTATTACGCGTTCAGCAGACATTTTAAAAGTGAAGATTCAGCCAGGTGCTACTAAAGAACTCGCTACTAGGGCACGACTGACACCGCGTATTGCCAACAGACTTCTCAAGCGCACTAGAGACTACGCGGATATTAACGGTGACGGAATTATAGATACTGTAATTGCAGATCATGCACTGACATTACTTGAAATTGATCATATTGGGCTTGATCCGGCTGATCGTCGGCTGCTTGAAACTATCATTAATAATCATAACGGTGGGCCAGTTGGTGTTGAGACGCTCGCTGCAATTACGGGTGACGAGCGTTCAACAATTGAAGACTTTTTTGAACCCTATCTACTTCAAATTGGCTTTTTGGAGCGGACTCCTCGTGGTCGCAAAGTAACTCCGCGGGCGTATGAGCACCTAGGTAAGCCAAAAAAATCTGATTCAGACAATCAAGAATCATTGCTATAATATCAACATGGCAAAAAGCACAGAGAATCAGGCAGTAAAACGAATTAAAGACGTTGCTCGTGTTGCACTCGGAAGACCGAGTGCCTCTCCTGCTAATGTAAAAGAGCAAGAAACTGAGCTTACGGGTGTAACTCCAAACTACCGTGAAGATGCTACCGGCAAGACTGAAGATAGAGCGGGTGTTCCGAAAGAGTTTCTATATCTATTCGAACACGACCCAAGCGAAATAATTTTAGAACAAGCGCTTCGTCATCCGTTCGGAATATACGCCATATATGCAGTTATGGTATTAGTGGTAACGCTCGTTATGACGTTTACTGGCGCAGTGTTGGTAGACTCGCAGGCCATACTCGGTATGGGGTTGTCTGAATCGGCAGCTACGTTAATCGGGCTCGGTGGAATTTTAGTTATGTCACTCAGTATTATTGGCGGCATGTTATCTGCCTATGTATATGGTAAGAGTCGGATTATTCTTACAAATCAGAAGGTCGTACTTATTCAGTATCATAGCTTGTTCGCGCGGGAAGTTTCTCAGCTAAACATTGCAGAGGTTGAAGATGTAAACGTTTCGCAACCAAGCATTGTAAATAGAATATTTAAAGCCGGTACAATCACAATTGAGACTGCTGGTGAACAGAACAATTATACGCTTACCTGGATACGAAAACCGTATGAATTTGCAAATCATACCATTCAAGCACACGAAGGTTCGATTGCTGAATATGGTGCGTAGCTAGGGCAACTAGCGAATTAAACTGAGTTTTATAAACGGTGCTTCTTTTTCAAGTTCAGTTGAGAGACTGAAGCTTTTACATTTTGCTTCTGCGCATCCGGTAGGAACATACACGTACAGACTATCGGTGTCGCCAATTGCATTTCCGTTGCTGTCTTTTAGGCTTTCGGGGTCAATGCCTTTTAGTATTACCGCATCAATAGTTTGTGGGTAGTAGCCAGATTTTTCATGGAAGGCCTCGAGTTGATAGTAGACGGCGTTGACGTCACTCTTACGGGTTGTATCTCTTTGTTCTGCTCGTACGCCACGAATATTTGTAAGTGCCAGTACGGTGATTGCAGAGATTGCAACAATGCACACCATTAGTTCAATAATTGTGAAACCGCCTGAAGTAAGTGATCGTTTTTTCATATACTCCTATTGTAGCAAACTGCTGAGTAGTTATAATAGTACATGATGAGGGTGGATAATCACTGAAAGTGAGGGCAGTAATGGCAAAATCAAGTACAAAGACTACAAAAAAAGCTGAAGTAGCAGAGAAATCTAGTAACCAAAAGGAACTGACCGGTAAGCAAAAAGCACTCGGGCTCGCAATGGAGCAGATCACTAAACAGTTTGGTGATGGTGCAATTATGAAGTTAGGTGAATCGCATGCATCTGATGTTGAACTCTTTAGCTCAGGAGCACTTTCGGTTGACCTAGCACTTGGTGGCGGATTTCCAAAAGGGCGAATCATAGAAGTATATGGACCGGAATCAAGTGGTAAGACAACTCTGACACTTCATGCAATTGCAGAAATTCAAAGACAGGGTGGAACGGCTGCATTTATAGACGCCGAGCACGCACTTGACCCACAGTATGCCAAGCGACTCGGTGTAGATACAGAGAATTTGTTCGTATCGCAACCAGACAACGGCGAGCAGGCACTTGAAATCTGTGAAACACTGGTACGTTCAAATGCTGTTGATCTTGTGGTCGTGGACTCCGTTGCAGCGCTTACTCCACAGGCAGAAATTGAAGGTGAAATGGGTGATAGTCACATGGGTCTTCAGGCACGACTCATGAGCCAGGCACTCAGAAAGCTAACGGGTATTATTAACAAAAGTCAGTGTACGGTCATCTTTATCAATCAGATTCGCATGAAGATTGGTGTCATGTTTGGTAACCCAGAAACTACTACTGGTGGTAACGCGCTGAAGTTTTATTCATCGGTGCGTATAGATATTCGCCGGATAGGGCAGATCAAAGATGGTGAAAATATAATAGGCAACAGAACTAAAGTGAAGGTAGTTAAAAACAAGGTCGCTCCCCCATTTAGAATTGCTGAATTCGATATTATGTATAACGAAGGTATTTCTAAAACGGGTGATGCAGTAGACCTCGGGGTGCTATACGGAATTGTCGGTAAGGCAGGCGCCTGGTTCGATTACAACGATGCCAAAATTGGTCAAGGCCGCGAAGCTTCAAAGCGCTACCTACAAGAAAATCCAAAGGTCTTAGAAGAGATCATTACAAAAGTGAAGGCTGCCGCAGCTGCGAAGGCTGCTGAATAGGTTGAGCCAGTGGCGAATTTTGTAAATACATTAACAGACAGGGTCGTAAGTAGTCTTGATCTTGCTGAACCAGCTACTGTGTCTGAATCTGAAAAACGTGGTATTCGTGCAGTTAGTATATTGCAGATGGGGGTGTTTTCAGTGCTTGGTGCCATTAGTTTTCAGCGCTTTGGTTACCACCTCACAAGCATTGAAAACATTTCACCTTTCAGTACTACGAGTGATAGTACTTTTGCCAATGGTTTGGTGGGTCTGGCTAACGCTGAATTTATAAAAATACATCTGGCTGCAGATATTTTTGGAATAACTGCAGCTGGCTTAGCGGTATCGGTTGCAAATAACTTAAGAAACCGATACGCGCCCGACACAGACGCGTATCAATCCGAGATGTAGCCGAATATGACAGCAACAAGTCACGCGGTCACTGGAGCACTGATTGCAACCCTTGTGAGGCAGCCACTTCTTGCCATACCGCTTGCCTTCGCGAGCCATTTTGTGTGTGATGCGTTACCTCATTTTGGGCTTGGTATGAAATTTGGCAGTAAAAAAATGTATTACTGGTTAGTAATTGATGGATTTGTTGCTCTTTGTATCGCAGTGCTTCTTATATACATAGGGGTTGCAGACCCAGTACTGCTTGCAGTCTGTGGTTTCGTGGCGATGTCTCCAGATTTGGTGTGGCTCTATTATGGGCTCAGAGGTGAGCATGGTGACTCAAAAAAATACGATTGGATCTCACGGTTTCACTCCAAAATACAGTGGTATGAAAAACCTCAAGG
>JAGOUG010000003.1 GCA_018061375.1 Candidatus Saccharimonadota bacterium | reverse complement strand
GTAAAAAACCTGAGTAAAGTGTACGGCAAAAAAGAAAGCGCATTTACAGCGCTGGATGATATTAATTTTAGTATTCCTGACGGAGCAACAGTTGCGATTATTGGTAAAAGTGGCTCAGGCAAGTCTACGCTGATGCACGTTATGAGTGGTTTAGACCACGCTACGACTGGCTCGGTTACAATAAATGGCAAAAATATTGCGACGCTAAAATCTAAGGCGGTCGATAGGTTCCGCGCAACTGAAATGAGCTTCATATTCCAGGCATTTTTTATAGAGGCTAATCAGACCTGTTACCAAAATGTTATGCTTCCGCTAGAAATTGCAAAGGTTGGCTATCGCCGTCGTAGCGGCATGGTTAAAGAGGCACTTGAGGCAGTTGGCCTTACTGAAAAAATGAATGTTAAGGCAAGCACGCTTTCTGGTGGTCAGAAACAACGTCTCGCAATTGCACGCTCAATTGTAAATAAGCCAAAGCTGATATTTGCAGATGAACCGACTGGTAACCTTGATAGCGCAACAGGAGAGAAGGTCATTAAGAAGCTGATGGAACTTAATAAAACTCTCGGAGCAACACTTATAGTCGTGACGCACGATTCAGATTTAGCGTCTCGCTGCCAGATACAGATTAATATTAAAGATGGCAAAATTACTGAAATCAAGAACAAGGGAAAAGTTAAGACAGTGGCTGTCAGTGGCAGAAGGGTTGTGCAATGAAACTAGCAGACATACTTAGACGATCGGGACGCAGCCTAAAGAGTGCAAAAATGCGAACATTCCTTACTGCTACTGCAATTGCAGTAGGTGGTTTTACGCTGATTATTACACTTGCGGCATCAAACGGTGCTCGTTCATACGTAGATAAAATTTTACAAGAAAACTTTGACCCGGCTGAGCTATATGTCTATAAAGACAAAGCAGTATTTGGTGAAGAAGATAAAACGACTCCAAAAGAATATAGTGAATCTGGAGCTCTTGGTACAGTGGCCGGCAATGGAGGTAACATTACTTCAGTCAAACTCCTGAGCCAAGAGGACCTGGCTCAGCTCGAAGCTCTCGATTTTACACAGGAGGTGACACCGGTTGTGCAACTTTCACCTGAGTACGTAACACGTGAGGGCCAGGGCAAGTATATCGCGACATTTCAGCAACTAGGTTCACGACGTGGCATAACGGTCGTTGCTGGTACCGATACTGTTGCTCA
This sequence comes from Candidatus Saccharimonadota bacterium, assembly GCA_018061375.1. GTDB lineage: Bacteria > Patescibacteriota > Saccharimonadia > Saccharimonadales > UBA7683 > JAGOUG01. Next base: position 28,959 of record JAGOUG010000003.1, on the reverse strand, counting down.
GGGTAAAAAACAGCTCATACTACCTGAGCCGTTTGTAAAGTCGCTCGGCTTTAGCTCGAACGAAGATGCAGTTGGCAAGACCGTTGTAGTTGCAGTTAGAGCACAGAGCCAGCCAACGGAAGCTGAGGTGCAAGCACTGCTTCAACAAACAGCAGCAGGTGCTGTCCAGTCTGCTGCGCAGGCACGTTCTGAAGGCATCACAGAGACTGAATTTACAGTTGTTGGTGTGCGTAAGAATACGGTTTCTCAGCAGCCCGGCACGGACTTTGCGCTGTATACTTCTAACGAGAATCTACTTGCCCTGCACGATATTGTCTATGCTGGACAGCCCGCGTACAGAAGTCATTCCACGGCGATCGTATTAGTGAAGGATGGTGATAATGAGAAGAATATTCTTGCAGCGCAGGCAGAGCTGAAGGACCTTGGTTTTGAATCTAAAAGCTCAAAAGATTTACAGAAGTTAATTAATAACTTTATCTCAACCCTTCAAATAATCATTGTCGTATTTTCAGTAATTACCGTGATTGCTTCAATATTTGGTATTGTGAATACGCTGTATATTTCTGTACTAGAACGAACGAGGGAAATCGGCTTGATGAAGGCGCTCGGTATGCGCAGGCGAAGCGTTAATCTGCTATTTATATTTGAGGCACTCTGGATTGGCTTTATAGGTGGTGTCATGGGAGTACTGGCTGGCTATGCATTCGGAACACTCGTTAACCCGTTCATTAATAAGCAACTTGAACTCGGTGAAGGCGTCAGTCTGCTCGAGTTCAAGCCAGAACAAATGATCATGCTTGTTGGCGCACTGATGATTATTGCAATGCTTGCAGGTCTACTGCCAGCACGTAAGGCTTCTAAGCTTGATCCGATTGAAGCACTCAGAACTGAGTAGGTACTTTACGCCATGAAACAAAGCAACCAGACATCTGTGAAGTGGTATACACAACCAAGGTTCTACATTGTTGGCGCGCTTGGCTTGGTGCTACTGGTCGCACTAAGCTGGTGGGGAATTAGTAGCTATTTACAAAATCGGCCACAGGTTATTATGGCTGATGCGCTTTCAAACAGTATTACGAGCGTAACCGATACAGCACCACTTCAACGTGATATCACGGTGATGTTCCAACCGAGTGAAGGCCAGAAGGGTATACCAGTTACGTTGAATCTTTCTGGAATTTCTCATGAGGGTTCGTACTCTGCACAGGCACAGCTTTCAACTAGTATATTAGGGCAAGATGTTGCACTTGATGGCAATTTTATTGCCGTTGACGGCGAGTATTATTTACAGCTTACGGATACCGAAAAATCACTTCAAACTGCTGCTGGTTCAAATCCACTACTAACAGTTTACGTAAGCTACGCCTCAGAAGTTGCAAAAAAGTATGAAGGAGTTTGGATTAACGTTACCCCGAAAAAGGCGTCTGAAGGCATCTCATCTGCCTGTACAGAAGCACTGAGTAACGTGGTACTCAGTGAGGGTGATAAAAACAAGATCAAAGAATTATATACCAAGAATCCGCTATTCACCGATGTTAAAAAAATCGGCACAGAATCTATTAATAATCAGCCGAGCTACCATTTGCAGGCATCGGTATCTGAATCCGCATACAGAGTATTTAAAAAAGAAGTATCACAGCTTAGCTCTTTGAGTGGTGCGGCTTCAGCCTGTGGTGACGAAGCGCTGTCACCAGCATCCTCTTCTGAGGGTGTCATCGATGTATGGGTCAGTAAGAGTACACGTTTATTTACAAAACTTCAGCATACGCAGAGTCAGGGGACAACTTCAGTTGAGCTCAGTTCTAGCCCAACTACTACAATCCCTGGTACCATAAATAGACCAGAATCATCCGTATCACTGGAGCAGTTTAAAACAGATCTAGAGTCTGTAATCGGGACTGTTTTATAGCATGTGTTTACAACAACAATCTATAGCAAGTCGGGCATAAGTGGTATACTAGAACAAACAAACAGCGTGAGGGGCTGGCGACAAAAGTCGGTCCCTTTTACGTTGAAAAAGGAATAATACGGTATACTAGTCACCATGGTAGATATACAGTTCATCAGAGAAAATATAACAGTTGTAAAAGACGCTGCAAAACATAAAAATGTATCAGTAGATATAGACTCACTGCTTCAATTAGATGAGCGCCGTCGTGAGCTGCTTCAGGATGTTGAAAAGCTCCGAAAAGCACGCAACGAGACCGCTGCCCAAATGAGGAATGGTCAGCCTTCATCCGAGCTGATTGCTGAAGGTAAAAGAATCAAAGAAACACTCGGTACGCTTGAGGCTGAACTTGACCCAATCCAAGCGCAATATCTGCAGTTACTGAACGAAGTACCAAACTTATTCTCCGAAGATACACCACTCGGCGGCGAAGAAGACAGCGTGGTGGTATCAACATGGGGTAGCACCGAGCAACGCCCGATTAAAGACCACCTCACTTGGCTAGAAGACAGAGATTTAGTAGATTTTGAACGTGGTGCAAAAGTTGCCGGTAGTAAGTTCTACTATTCTAAGGGTGATCTTGCGCGTTTAGAACTTGCTTTAACTCAGTTCGCAATCCAAAAGGGTGTTGAACATGGCTTTACGCCAATGCTCGTGCCAAACATGGTGAATGGTGATGTTATTGGTGGCACCGGCTACGCGCCGCGTGGTGAAGAAAAACAGATTTATTCTATAGAAGGTGAAGATCTTCATTTAATTGCTACTGCAGAGATTCCGCTTACTGCGTACCACAAAGATGAAATCATTGAACTCAAAGACCTCCCGCTTTTGTACGTTGGCTGGAGCCCGTGCTACCGCATGGAGGCTGGTGCGTACGGTAAACACAGTAAAGGTATCTTCCGCGTCCATCAGTTCTATAAGGTAGAAATGTATGTATTTTGTGTGCCAGAGCAGAGCGCTGAGTGGCATGAGAAGTTGATGCAGATTGAAGAAGAGATTCTACAAGATCTCGATATTCCGTATCATAAACTTGCAATTGCCGCAGGCGATTTAGGTGCACCAGCTTACAAAAAGTTTGATCTCGAGTATTTCAGCCCGCTTGACGGTGAATACCGCGAGCTGACGAGTTGTTCTAACGTTACAGATTACCAAGCACGTCGCTTAAACATCAGATATCGTGATGAACAGGGGAATGTACAGTATGTACACACTCTAAACGGCACCGCTATGGTTTCAAGCCGAGGCCCGATTGCAATTATAGAAAACCATCAGCAAGCTGATGGCTCAGTCACGGTGCCAGAAGTCCTCCGCCCATTTATGGGAAATAAAGACACAATCTAGCGATATATTGTACTATAAGTATATAAGTTATATAATATACAAATAATGACTACAGGTGAGCAGTTAAGTACTAATAATACTGTTGATGTTATGCGTGATTTACTAACGCGTATGCATTATAACGATACTTCTAATCTTGATGAAGTCACAAAATTCTTAGCGCTTTTTTTTACTGAACTCGAGCAGGCGCACGATCAAGGTGAGGATGCCGTGTTTGAATTGTACGAACAGTTAAGCATCGACTCTATAGGTTTAGATTTCTGGGACGGCACATTCGATGAATTTATTCGGAAGTTTGATGAAATGGGTGGTAGGGCAATCGACATGCATTATCCAGATCTTGATCTTAGCCCAGCGGCTGACTGGCAATTTAAGAGATCTCAGATTCTTCAACTATTGGAGGACGGGCCAGGTGATCAAGAAGATGAATGGAAGTCACCTGAAATACTATACCGAAACAACGCTCGTTTTGTATTAGAGCATTTCGAGATGCTTGCAGGTGATGACCCTGATGGTGAATCTGTCAGGATTATTTCAAATAAAGATTTCCTCAAAGGATTAGTCAGTGTATTTGAGTTTCAGGATTCTTTTCATGAAACATCTGAAACCGAGATAGCAGCCGTTAATGGAAGAGTCGAATTTATAGTGGAAGTCTTGCAGGCTATTGGCTATGCTCATACTCAGACTATCCGTGAAAACTGGTTTTTTGCCTCCCGAGATAATCCCACCGAAGGTCTTGCGCCGAACCTAATTAAAACACTTGATTTAGAGTGCGAGAGACCTGGTTCCGTTAAGCTTCTTAGTGAGTTTTATGGTATTCGTAACTTTTCACGCTATCCTACGGAAATGCTTATTGAACAATTTGACGCACATACAGAAATCGCAAAACCGTACGGTATTATTATAGGTTCTGTAGAAGATCACAATGGTGCCTTAAATGGATATGCACCGATAGATAAAATGTTTATTAGACATTTTCACGACGACGTCAAGCCAAAGCACATCCTTCGAGTCTGTGAAGCGGCAGACGAGTACGAACTACGTGAGTTGCTTGATCGTTTTAGTAGTATGTACGGCACTGATAACAAAATTGATTTTGCTCTTGTCGAAGCTCATGGTTCTGCTCGCGGAATACGACTTAGTCAACATGAGCTAGGCGTATTGATGGTGACATCTAAGCTGAGTGATTTATCTGGTTATTTTAATAGCCAAGGCTGTATGATCTTAAACTCGTGTTCTACCGGGGTATCCGGCGGTATTGCGCAACGACTTTCTGAGCAACTACAAATAACAGTAATGGGGCCGCTAGAAGACACTGGACTGCATTCAATTGAGGTTACGGATACCGATGACGGGGTAGTGCTAGTTCCAGAATACGGAAGCAGAGCATACAGCCCGGAAAACTTTGATCCGGTGAAGTTCAGTACTTACAGGAACGGTATAATCGTCTCAAGTTAAATAGATTTTGATTCTATCTCCTACCTTCGTATCCGCACCCAAGTACCTAGTACCCACTCCCTTTGTCCTAAACCGCCAGGCAGTGATTGCATAAAGGGAGTATAATAGAGGTGTTAGATTAAAAAGGAGTAGTCATGATTACACAAATCGATATAACCGGCATCCACTACGAATTAACAGGTGACATTAAAAAATACATTAATAAAAAAATTGGCCGGCTGGATAGGTTTGTGCCTCGCGACGCACGGGGGAGCATTAAAGTTGAAGTGTTCTTGAAAGAACGCAAAACCAAAGTGGACCGTAATGAATGTGAGATTATACTGCACTTGCCAGAAAAGCAGATTACCGCAAAAGAGGCGACCGTAAACATGTTTGCCGCAGTAGATATTGTAGAAAATAAGCTAAAAAACCAGCTTCGTAAATACAAAGCTAGTCATGGCGGAGACAAAACCGATCACCGGGGAAAACTCAGAAAACTCTTCCGCCGCAAACCACCAACTGAAGATTAGTTGCCAGTTTTTTCAGCGTAGAATTCCCTTAGTTGTTGTACAAGGTCGGCTCCAGCATATTGGGCATCACTTACAAGCTCATGGTCCATAGTTTCAACACGCGGCTTAAATGTGCCACAGAAGCTACCGTCTCTACTGCAGAGTTCGTATGGGATTCCCAGTTTAGTTCCGTCAATAAGATTTGCCTGGTAGCTATCAATGTAGAGTGGGTCATTCAAGTTGGGTACGTCAACAATCCTACGTTTGCCAGAATCTTCAACATATACGAATGGTGACATTTTGAAGTAGTTACTATCTAGGGTCTCACCGCTATCAATTGCATCTCGTACCCTAGTTTCTTCTTCGTCGTAGCGGGCTTTGATGAGTTTTGCTTCGTCATCATATCCAAAATCGTCCAGCATATAATAGGGTATAAGTAGCCCCTTGCCATTCACTTTTTCAGTGATTTCATTCGTAACTTCATCACGAATAACCAAGGTGGTGGGGTGCTGCGCAAACTCTTTATATGTGTCTAGCTCTGCACGGTACTTCATTTCAAGAAGCTCGGTCTGTGTTTTACGAACTTCTTGGTATGGGGTTATTGGCATAGGGACTCTATCTAATAGCATTCGCTCATACTCATCAGTAGTAAATGGCGTTTCGGCAGGACTCTTTTCATCTCCGGTAAAGTGCTCTACAGCCATCATTCCACCAGCTCTACCAAGTAGAGATGCGCCCGCAAGTGCGGCTACGAGTAACGCACGTGAAGATTTACGTCGTTTCGGTTTAGCTTCTTTCTGAGCTTCTCTGTTGTGGGCAATAGGCATAGCTGAGATATCTTTACCCATATTAGTCTTCCTTTTCAATTAGGTGAATGGCGAACGCGCGGTTAGCATCGGTATATATTAAACTCTGGACAGCATCGGAATCGTTACTTGGTGCTACTCCAAAACCAGCACAGAAGCTTAAGTCACGTTCACATAGTTCAAATGGAGAGCCCCCATATTCTGTGCCACCATCAGCGGTTTGGATGGATGTTCCGTAGATAGGGACTTCAAAATACCGGAACTTGCCGTCATCTATTTTGTATACATACTGAGTGGTTTTTTCAACAAAGTGAGGGTAATTTTGATCTGCGCGCATTTCTGCTACTTCTTTATGAGTTGGTAAGCCTTTCACGTCAGGGAAATTAACGGGTGTAACGTTTAGAAGTAGGCCTTTACCGTCAATCTTTTCTATAACTTCACCGTCTTCACCACGAATAAGAATACTTGTTGGGTAATCTTTGTACTTCTCAGTTAGGTTAGTTACTTCTTGTTCTGGTGGAAAAGCTGCAGGAACGGTATCCCTGGTACGACGCCGAGTAAAGGGTCCATCGGTTACTCCGGTTACATCTCCGACAACAGCACCAGCAATTAGTGCACCGAAGAGTATAAGCGGACGTAAGCTACGACGACGCGTATCTGATTCTTGACGAGGATGTGTGTTCGCTGCTTGTTGTACTTCAGGTGTTCTTTTAGTATTTCTAGACATCATAGTCTCCTTAATTCTCTCGCTTGGCAAGTATGAGCTGTCTTGCAAGATCTCGGCTGGCATCTCTGTAATAGCCGTCATCACCTCTGTATGTGATTGGTGCACATAGTTCGCCGTCCCTTGAACAAAGCTCCCAGTGTACGCCAAAAACCTCGACGGTATCATCCGTGACCATAACGTAGGGAGTTTCTTTTACCTCGAAGTATAGCATTGAGTCATTACCATCATCGTCAATTGCATTATAGTAATATGCATTAGATGTTGGTGGATCAGGGAAGGTGAGGGCTTCTGATTCGGTTATAGGCATTTCGGTCGCAGCATCACCTGCAAGCAGGCTACTAGTCTCTAAGAGTAGCCCGGTGCCGTTGTATCGAGCCATGACACCACCGTCTTTGTCTAGCATAACTACTGAAGTAGGGGTGTCTTTAAAATCTTCTAGGACTTTTTCGTTCGCCTCATTAACTGCCGCAATTGCATCTAGTTCAGCTTTTTGCTCCGCTGCTGCTTGCTGCTTTTTTTTCGAATCGTCAGATATTCTATTAGCTCCAACAATAGTACCTGCAGTTAGTGCTGCGGTTAGCGCGAGAGCAGTAGTGATTTTTCGCTTGTTTGAGCGAGGCTTTTCAGGTGTTTTTGGTTGTTCTAAAGGGGTTTTCATAATTGTTATACTAGCATAAGAACTATAATAAGTCAAGTGCTGTATTTGACAAATACTGCAAAAGTAGTATAGTTGTATTCATGTTAGAACAACTTATTCGCAGAGATTTATGTGTTGATTGTCCGCAGCGTAGTGCTGTAGAACGCACGGTGGGTCGCCTAGTGCTAGGTAGAAATTATGAGGCACCTCAGTGTGAAATTGGCCCAACGAGTGACGATTTACAGTCATTACTAAAGAAGGCCGACTTAGTGAATACAAGCTGGGTGTGTGGTGATATTTCTGTACCAAATGCGAATCCAGTTACAGGCTCTTCGTCAGGAATTGTGAATAGGATGTTAACTGAGTCAGTACAAACGATACGCATAAAAACACCACCAGATAGATTATATGATCAGGTGATCGAACGTAGCTAGAGATATTGACAAATCAGCAGTGATCGCCTATAATGTCTTTCATACACATGACGTGTACGCACATTAGAAACAAGCATTGTAAGCCAAGGTTAGACCGCATTTAGAGTTAACTTCCCAGTAAGAAGAAACTCGTGATTTAGCTCTGTTTTATAAACCAATACATACTTATAGATACATCTGTTTGTGACAGCTCTGCTCGGTCGAACATTTTCTGTACCCAGCATCTTTAATTAGCCAAACAAAGTGGTTTATTTAAATATAGTATTGACAATTACACAAAAAAACGCTATAATGCGTAAAGTTCGTTGTGTGTAGGTAATTCCGCATCTGTTGTTATGTAAATAACAGTAGTTGTGGGAGGATCTTTTCCAACCAGGCTCGGAGAGCCGGCACGTGTGCCAAACTCCCGCTAAGGCGCGTACAACCTAGCACATTTCCACTCACATCACAGAGAAGAGAATCACGTGGCCAAGAGCTACTTCGACAAGGACATCGAGACCCGTTGGTGGGTGCGTCATCCCTGGGGGGCCTTCTGGCTCGTCATGGGGTTCGTCGCGCTCCTCAGCGTCGGTGGTTGGGCCTTCAAGGTTGCGACCAGCGACGTCAAGGGCAAGGGCGACACGATCGTTCGCGAGAACGATGCGGACAACCGGATCCAGGCACAGGCGTTCTTCGAGGACACCTACGCGGGCATCCAGCGGTTCGACACCCAGCTCAACGACGCCAACACGGCGCTCGAGGAGTGGAAGGCCAACAACCCTCCGCCCTCGGGACAGAGCTCGGTCGAGCTCGAGCTGTACAAGGAAGAGCTGAACAACAAGCAGACGACCGCAACGGGGATCCAGCAGCAGTGCCGGAACTCCGTCGCCGCGTACAACGCTGAAGCCCGCAAGACCATCCGTGACAAGTGGCGGAGCGCGGACCTCCCGTACCAGATCGATGGTACGGACCCGAGCACCGACTGCGAAGCCGCGGCGGCCTGAGGGCTCAAGCACAGCACAGCAAGGCAAGGCACTTCAAGCAAACCCAACCCAATCACGGAAGAGGTACCAGCAAACATGAAGACCAACCCGAAGTCCAAGAAGAAGTTCCTGTGGCTCATCCCGCTGTTCGCCATCGTGGCGCTCGTGGCGGCTTGCACCGACGCCGGACCCAAGGAGGGTTCGACGCAGGACAAGAGCCAGGCGGAGACCGAGGAGTACTCCAGCGCGGCCATCAAGGCCGTGCCGTACCCCATGGAGGCCATGAAGGCCGGCGGCTGGCTCGAGCGGAAGAACCTTTCCGAGCGGCTCCAGCGCTACGCCGACCCGAACAAGCTGAGCTACATCTACCTGTTCAGCGCGCAGGGCCAGCTGATGGGCAACTACACGGTGAAGGGCAAGGTGTCCAGCGCCAGTTCCCAGATGTCGACGGCCACCCAGGTGATCGACGGCTGCGGCCGTGACACCTACTGCGCCTTCGGCGTCGAAGCTCCGATGGATGACGGAACGTGGGGTCCCTCCGAGGACGCCATCTTCTTCTTCACCACCGACGGCGTCATGGTCCAGTGGACCGGTGAGTACGTGCTCTCCGACGCCCCGCTCGACATGACCAGCAAGCCGCTCCTCGTCTACAACGAGGGCAGCAAGCCCAGCTCGGTGGGCGATGAGAGCTCCTACGGCGGCAACTGACCTTCGTCGGTCAACTAGCAATCACAGCTAGTCTCTCTTAGAGAATGTGAACCTCATAATCGATGAGGAACTACTGATGTAGTCGCACCCTCGAGTGCACACGGACGTATCGATTTGGTTGAAGAACACCATTAATTCTTCACTGGGAGTGAGCGCCCTTCGGGGCGCTCCTCCCGGACGATCTTTGGAGTAGTACCCCAGGTACAAAGCCAAACTGATGAGCTGTAACGGCAGCGAAATCGTCAACTTAAAATGTTAGATAATTCTTCGTCTATTTTTGAGGTGGGATGAAGATAGGTGTGGAAGGATCTGATCCGACCTGGCTGAGGAGCTGATGTTATTGTCGAACCCTCGCAGTGGTGCGTTATCGCCAAGTACCTCAACATTCCCTAGTAGAGAAAGGCGGTGTGGAGCGTGTTCGAATCGGAGACGTTCTATCTGCTGATCGCTGGTTGCGGTTTGGCCTTCTTGCTGGTCAGCCTTCTCCTCGGAGAGGCGCTGGACTTTGCGGAAGACCTTGACTTCGACTTCGAGAGCGAACCCTCGTGGTTCAATCTCAAGGCGATTGCTGCGGGTGCTATTGGTTTCGGCATCTTCGGGTACTTGTCCGTTCGGGCAGGTATCCCGGTGTTGTTCACCCTGGCACTTGCGATCGTGGGTTTCTTCGTGTTGTTGATTGCGAGCCTCTTCTTGGTGTTGCGTCCGCTGTTTCGGCAGCAGTCCAACTCACAGCTGGGGAGGAGTTCGTACATCGGCCTCATGGGGAGTATCACGCTGGCTGTCCAAGCGGACGGTTGGGGTGAGGTGCAATTCACGAACACCAACGGCTCGCTTGTTACAGAGCGTGCTATTGCGCACGATGGTGCAGGGATTCCGACCGGAACATCGGTCGTGATCACTGATGTTGGCGAGACCAACGTCACCGTTGTTGTCGTCGAGTTCTAACAACCACCCAAAAAACCACCAACCATGAAAGGGGGGATAAGAACAGATGTTCGAATCCCTTTTGTCCAGCACGGCGTTGTTCCTCATCGTCGTGGTCGTCGTCTTCTTGTTGATCGGCATGATCTACTCGAAGAACTACATCAAGGTGCCACCCAACCAGGTGGCCGTGTTCACCGGACGAGGCAAGCAGAAGATCGTCCGGGGTGGTGCTCGGTTCCGAGTGCCGGTGATCGAACGTGTCGACATCATGGAGCTGGAACCGTTCAATGTGACGGTTCAGGTTGCTGACATCATCGCGGTCGATGGCGTTCCGGTCAACGTGGATGGAGTCGGACTGATCAAGTTCGGCTCCACCGACGAGGCCATCGCAACTGCCGTGGAGCGGTTCTTGACCTCTGATCGACAGGGCTTGCAGAGGCAGGTCCAGGAGATCCTGGCGGGCAACATGCGAGGCATCGTCTCGCAGATGACCATCGAAGAGCTCAACAACAACCGTGAGGAGTTCCGACGTCGCGTCCTCGAAGAGGCCGGCTCGGACTTCCAGAAGATCGGGATGGAGCTGGACGTCTTGACGATCCAGAACATCTCCGATTCGAACGGCTACCTCCACTCGCTCGGTCGGAAGCGGATCGCTGAAGTCCAGCGTGATGCCGAGGTCGGTGAAGCCAACGCTCAGCGTGATGCGAAGATCGCTGCAGCGGAAGCCAAGCGACAGGGTGATACCGCCCAGGCGGAAGCCGATGCGGCAATCGCTCTGGCAGAGCAGGAGCGAGACCTCACGCTTGCACGAGTGCGGGCCGAGGTGGATGCTCAGAACGCAACTGCCGCACAGGCGGGTCCTCAGGCGGAAGCCGAGGCTCGCAAGGCGGTGGTGGTGGCTGAGGCCCAGGTCCAGATGGCCAGCGAAGAGGCTCAGATCGGGGTGGAGCAGAAGCGTGCAGAACGTGCCACAGAGGCGCAGCGTGCTGATGTGATCATCCCGGCGGAGGCTCAGCGCCAGGCGCTGGTTCTCACCGCGGAAGGTGAGAGCTCTGCCGCAGTCGCACGTGCCGAGGCGGAAGCCCAAGGCACACGGCTGCAGGGTGATGCTGCTGCTGAGGCTCGCAAGGCCGCAGCGGTTGCACACCAGGCTGAGCTGGAGGCCGAGGCCGAGGGTGATCGAGCCAAGTTGCTCGCTCAGGCCGAAGGCCAGGAGAAGATGGCAACCGCGCTCGGTGCGTTCACCGATGAGGCTGCTCGCCTCAGCGTGTTGCCGGATCTCATCGCGACCCTGCCCGGAATCGTCCGTGAGGCTGCTGCGCCGTTCGCGCAGATCAGCAGCATGGTCGTGATGGACGGCGGAAGCAACGGTGGCGAGGGAGCAAGCTCCCGAGTCGCCAACATGGTGCCGGAGATCCTCAAGAGCGCCCTGCCGATCCTGCAGGCCTTCGGCATCGATCCCGCGAAGCTGTTCGGGACCGATACCGCCGTGGAGACCACCGGGAGCGATGCAACGTCGTCCTCGGCGGAAGCCGCGCCGGCAGCCGTCGACGGCTAGCTCTTCGGAGCGACAGCAATACCTTTCTCGGGTCTAGAGAACTCTGACTGTAGAGTTATCCTATGAAGTGAGCGCGTCAGCGCTCGCAGAGGAAAACAGTTGGTAGGAAGATACCATTAATTCTTCACTGGGAGCGCACCTTCGGGTGCAGCTCCCAGACGATCCTTAGAGTGTACAATCGTACGAAGCTAAGCTGATGAGCTGTAACGGCAGCGAAATCGTCTCGAAATAATACCTCCCTTCAGGTATACTGGGGAGGTATTTCTGATTTTGTAAGAGAGGGATGTTTTTTAGATGAAGAATAAAGTGCTGACAAAAATTTTTGGTGACCCACAGGCTAAGACGGTAAAACGGCTGAAGAAGCAGGTCATTACAATTAACGAACTCGAGACTGTCTATGAAAAGATGAGTCTGCCAGCGCTAAAGAAGCAGGCTGTAGAATTTAAAAAACAGCTAGCCAACAAGAAGACGCTGGACGAGATTATGCCCCATGCCTTCGCAGTGGCGCGTGAGACGTCTAAGCGCGTGCTTGGTATGCGTCACTTCGACGTACAGCTGATTGGTGGTATGGCACTGCACGAAGGTAACGTTGCAGAGATGAAGACGGGTGAAGGTAAAACACTTGTTGCAACACTTCCGGTGTATCTGAATGCACTCTCTGGTAAGGGTGTGCACGTTGTTACGGTAAACGATTACCTTGCCCAGCGTGATGCTGGCTGGATGGCTGACCTGTATGATGCGCTGGGTATGACTACTGGAGTTATTATTGCCGAACGTTCGTTTATTTATGATAGTGAGTATGTAAACCCAGATCATACCGACAAGCGTTTAAAGCATTTAAAGCCGTGTACTCGCAAGGAAGCCTACGCAGCAGATATTACTTATGGTACAAACAACGAGTTCGGTTTTGATTATCTGCGCGATAACATGGTGAATACGGTTGAGAACCTGCGTCAGCGCGATCTTAATTTTGCAATTGTTGATGAGGTAGATTCAATTTTAATTGACGAGGCTCGTACGCCACTTATTATTTCTGCACCTTCAAGCGAAAGCGGTGCCGGCTATTCAATGTTTGCTGATATTGCAAAAAAACTTACGCCAGAAGACTATGAACTCGATGAAAAACGTCGAAGCGTAGCTCTTAATGATGTAGGTGTTGAAAAAATTCAGAAGCTACTAAAGGTAGATAATTTGTATGATTCTGAACATATACGACTTATTTACCACATGGACCAGGCACTCAAAGCACAAACGCTATTCCACCGAGATAAGGAATATGTAATTTCTAACGATGGTGAAATTATTATTGTTGATGAATTCACCGGCCGTTTAATGCATGGACGTCGCTACAACGAGGGGCTTCACCAGGCGATTGAGGCTAAAGAGGGTGTTGATGTGCAAGAAGAGAGTATGACACTTGCGACAGTTTCGTTCCAAAATTACTTCCGTCTGTACGATAAACTCTCTGGTATGACCGGTACGGCTTCAACTGAAGCAGAAGAATTCAACCAGATTTATGGTATCGACGTTATAGAGATTCCATCGAACAAAAAAATTGCTCGCGAAGATCGTACTGACCGAATTTACAAAACTGAAGTTGGTAAGTTCAAGGCTTTGATTGCAGAGGTGAAGACACTGCATAAAAAAGGTCAGCCCGTACTGATTGGTACAGTTTCGATTGAAAATAACGAACGACTTTCTGCCTTACTGACTGAGGCGAAGATTCCTCATCAGGTACTCAACGCTAAAAATAACGAAGGTGAAGCTGCGATTGTAGCGAAAGCTGGCCAAAAGGGTGCTGTGACGCTGGCAACTAACATTGCCGGCCGTGGTACTGATATTGTACTTGGCGAAGGGGTGAAAGAACTCGGTGGCTTGGTTGTACTTGGTTCGGAACGGCATGAATCTCGACGAATAGATAACCAGCTTCGTGGACGATGTGGTCGTCAGGGTGATCCTGGTATGACACAGTTCTACGTGAGCTGCGAAGATGACCTCATGCGTATATTTGGTGGTGATAGAATCGCCTCACTTATGGATCGTCTTGGTGTTGCTGAAGATCAGGCGATTGAAAACCGATCTGTGAGTAAAACTTTAGAGAACGCTCAGAAGAAGGTAGAAGGCTATAACTACGATACCCGTAAGAATGTTGTACAGTACGACGATGTTATGAACCGCCACCGTAAAGCTGTCTATACTATTCGTCGCCGCGCGCTCATGGCAGAAGACATCAGCAAGCAAATTAAAGAGATGGTTGAAAAAGAGGCTCAGAGCTGGGCGGCCGTTACGCCGCTGGATAAAAAAGAGTTTTATCGCGAGCTCGAAACGGTATTTCCATTTAGTGAAAAGCAGCTGAAAGACCTAAAAAGTACTGATAATGCAAAAGATTCGAAAGAACGATTCAAGAAGTTTGAGGAGCATGCCTATGAGCTGTATGTAGACAGAGAAACCGTACTTGGTAAAGATATCATGCGCCAGATTGAACGCGAGGCCGTTATGCAGGTACTTGATCAACTTTGGATGCAGCACCTAGAGAATATGGACCACCTCAGAAACGGTATTGGTTGGCGCTCTATTGGCCAAAAAGATCCACTGGTAGAATACCGCCGTGAAGGCCAGGGCTTATTCGAGACTATGCAGGCAACACTCAGGAATGAGGTTGTGCGTGGTCTGAATCACCTACAGCCACACCAGGTTACGCAGGCGATTGAAACTGAACTTACGAAAGCAGCACGTGGCTCAACAGATAATGCAAACCAAATTACAACTGGTGTTGCTACTAGTGCCGAAGACTTTGAGGGCACGGTTGTTAAGCGCGTAAGCATCCCAAACACTAAAAAGAAGACGACCATTAAACAAGCTCGCAAGAAACAACGCCAGAACCGAAAGAAACGTTAATTAGCATGAGTTCTGATCAGACACTGAAGAATCTGACAGATCATTATATTCAGATTGATATTCTTGCAAAACTTGCTGGCTCAGACTCACCGGTCCGATTTACAGATCTAAAAGACGCAGGAATTGAAAATAGTTTGTTCATGTACCATGCCAACAAACTGCTAAACCGAGGTCTAATTGCAAAGAACGAAGGCACCGGGTTTGAGTTAACGGCCAAAGGCGCATCATGGATCAACTTCATTGGATTTAAAAATTTGCAGCCACAAGTTTCGCCACGACTGGTTGTGCAATTTATTATCACAAATGATAACGACGAGGTATTGCTTTCAAAACGGACCGGATCTATGGGCAAACTACTCAACGAATACATGTTACCGGGTGGTTTATATAAATACGGCATGAGTGCAGATGAAAATGCACGTACTCAACTCAGTAGTTTCATAGAGACAACTGAAGAATCTCAGCTAAAGTTTTTAACGATTGCCGAGACAATTCAGACGAGTCAAACCGAAGGGGCATACCACTCAATTGCGTATATTTATCAGGTCCAGTTTGACGGTGTACCAGCTTCGGATGACCCCCAGTATGAGCTAGAATGGTTCAAACAGTCAGAACTAGCAAATTCAGACAATCGGCTATCAAACTCCCACTTCATACCTGAGTTATTCACACGGCTGAAAAACGGCCTTCAACCAAACGAACTATTTATTCTGCAATAGATAATAATAGGTAAATAATGTTTTACTGCTTTATGCAAGTATATTCCTTATGCTGTAACTACAACTAAATAGGGGTAGATATGCACAGAGGAGAGCCGAAACAAGCGCAAGAGGACACATTAAAACATCGGCATGACGTGTTAGTCGAAATAGGTAGGACTATTGTTCTGGCCTCGGAGACAATGTTTATTGATCTTGATGTAGAGGCAGACGGGAAGCCCGGATATGGATCTATGACTGCAATCGGAGCGGTCACGCCTGATGGGGAAACTTTTAGGAGAGAGATTAAGCCTGCACACGCAGAGTTTGATCCAGACATGCGAGCCTTTAATGATTCACATGGCTTCGAACATGACAGACTTCTTGAAGAAGGTGTGCCGATTAGCCAGGTTATGCACGAGTTGAATGATTGGGTCGTGGCAGAGAGGGGTTATAAAACATCGATCTTAACAGCATTCAACGTCGGCTTTGACTTCGGCTGGGTTGATTATGAGATGGCGGGTGCTGAAATTGAAAGTCCCTTCGGAATAGCGGGGTACTGTCTAAAAAGTCTGGCGATGAGCTTACCACTTATACAGTCAGACAAAAGCTATAACTGGGAGAGTACAAAAAAATCGACCCTTCCGAAACTGCTTGTACCACAGAGAGAATTTACACATGACCCGCTGGATGATTCACTCTGGCAGCAAGAGCTGCACTTCGCCATGGTAGGGTTGTTAATTTCATCCTAGAAACTGATCTTTAAAACCTCTATACTTGGGTGAATGAAACATACTGTTAAAGAAGTAAAACTAAAAAATGGAGTGAGTGGTTTACTCATTGATGTGCCTGATGCTCAGGTGATGAGTTATGACTTTACGGTGCGAGCAGGGTACTACTTGGCTCAGAATGGTAAGTGGGAAGCACCACATGTTATGGAACATCTTTTGTGCGGCGCAAACCAAAGCTACCGAAAAGCACGAACATTTGAAGCAGAAGTTAAGAAGAATGGTGCCTACACAAACGCCTACACTAATACCTATAATGTTGGGTACATCGGTGAATGCGCAGATCTTGAATGGGATAGAATTTTAAACCTTCTGATGCTTTCAATTTCTAAGCCACTTTTTTTGCAAGAAGAGTTCGAGGCTGAAATGGGTAACGTAAAGGAAGAACTGACGGGTTATCTGAGTAATTATTTTAGACAGCTTGGTATCGCGCTTTCGGAACGCTCAGGGTTTTTGGTTACCAGTGACAGGAAGCGCCTCAGTAAACTCAGTGATATCGCTATTGATGATGTTCGGAAACACTACAAGCAGACACATAACTTAAATAACATCTGTTTCTCGATTGCCGGCAATCTAAAAGGCCGCAAAGATCAGATTGCAACAATAATTGAAAAAAATCTTGAGTTACCTGAAGGTGAACATATGGAGCTCCCTGAAACCAAATTAGTGAAACAGACAAAGCCTTTATACGTAGATAATAAAACGGTGGAGTCTTTATATGTTAGTTTCAGCATACTGCTGCCACGTAGAATTTCTGAGCCAGAGATGGATTCACTTAACGCACTTAACAACATTTTGACAGCCACGACAGACTCATTAGTACTCGGTGATATCCGTGAAAAAGGACTTGCGTACTATATTTGGTCAAGCGGAAGCCGGGGGCACGATTATAGTGTATGGGACTTTGATTTTCAGGTGAGTCCAGAAAATGCCAAGAAGGCGATTGGAGTGATTGTGAAACACCTCCGATACGTACTTGATGGCAAGGTGAGTTCAGAACAGCTGAAAACATCCAAAAACTATGCTCTTGGAAGTTTTCAGATGGGTGCTCAAACGGTCGGTAATATTCTTAATGGCTACAGTCATGAATACGGACTTACTGGTGAAGTTATGGATTATTACCGTGTGCCGGAACGTATTAAAGGCGTCACAACTAAACGTGTCACTTCAATTGCTCAGGAGTTCCATAAAGAGGCATTCTGGGATTTCGGAATTTTGGGAAACTGCGGTCAAGAATTTGTAAACGAGCTGCACGATGAGCTCGCAAAACTCTGGAGTTAATATGAAGGTAGCAATTGCTGGGTACGGACAAGAAGGGGAATCTAACTACCACTATTGGTCTAAGCTTGGTGCAGATATTACAATTTTTGACGAGAAGCAGGAGACGTTGAGACCTATTCCAGACAGTGTACCAACTCAGCTTGGTCCGGATGTATTTAATGATCTGAACGGGTATGATTTAGTCGTACGAACAGCCGGCTTAAACCCGAATCACATTACAACTGATGGTAAAATCTGGTCGTCTACGAACGAATTTTTTGCACAGTGCCCTGCGCCAATAATTGGCGTGACTGGCACAAAGGGTAAGGGCACAACCTGCAGTCTAATTGCAGAGATATTAAAGTCTGCAGGTAAAACAGTGCACCTTCTTGGTAATATAGGCACGCCCGCACTCAATATTTTACCTAGTATCAGTAAAGATGACATTGTAGTATTTGAGCTTTCGAGCTTCCAGCTTTGGGATCTAGAAAAATCACCCGAAACCGCTGTTGTGTTAATGATCGAGGCCGATCACTTAAACGTACATGCTGATATGGAAGATTACGTTACCGCCAAGGCACAAATCGGAGCGTTTCAAACCGAAAAAGACTTACTAGTGTATCACCCTAGAAATAAATTTAGTGCTCAGATTGCAGCTCTGTCGCCGGCTCAGAAGAGACAGTTCATGTCTGACGAAGGGGCGAATGTTGTAGATGGGAAGATACAAATTGACGGTATCGCCATCTGTTCCTCTTCAGAAGTTGGATTATTGGGCGCTCATAATTTAGAAAACATATGCGCGGCAATTACTGCAAGTTGGAAGTATACTCAGGATGTAGCTGCAATCAAACTGGCGGTTTCATCATTTAAGGGACTCCCACATAGACTAGAGTTTGTGAGGGAAGTCGATGGGGTGAAGTTCTATAATGACAGTTTTTCTTCTGCCGCTGGAGCAACAATTGCAGCAATTAAATCATTCACGCAGCCAACGATTCTCATTTGTGGAGGCTACGACAAAGGGATTGATTTTGATGAATTAACTACTGCTATTGCTCACGCGCAGAACATTAAGGCTGTTATATTGATTGGCATGGTGCGGCATACGCTCGCTGAGCAGCTTACTGAAAAAGACTTTACGCATTACACGGTTGTTGATTCGGAGAACTTTAAAGACAGCATTGAGCTTGCGCAAGATAAGGCAGTAATGGGTGACGTAGTGCTACTGAGTCCTGGGACATCTAGCTTTGATATGTTTAAGAATTTTTATGATAGAGGAGACCAGTTCAAGCAGATCGTTGGGGCGCTCTCATGAGTTTCCAGTTTAAGAACTATTCATTTGATGAAGCGCTGAAACAAGCCAATTTTGAGTACGTAAATAACGGGATTGAGTTTAAGGAGTCAATTACGTTTAGCCGGGTGGTGGAGGGATTTAATTCTGAAGTGCTTGAGAAAGCTTTATTTCTAGCATTTATACTTATCGGGACATCATATTACAAGACATTCCCCACACAACAAGTTGAATTACTGGTAGGTGAGATTGATGAATGGCAGGCTGAATTCTTTAGTAGCGTATACCAAGATGGGTTGAGTCAATTTGCGTCTGAAAATAAAATTGCACGAAGCGATCTTGCGCATTTTGTTGCAAGCAGCACGGATTCACGTGCTATCGACTACACAGCAACCGACCAAAGTCCACTTGTGTTACAAAGTGGAGGTAAAGATTCTTTGTTACTTGCAATGTTACTTGGTCAAAAACCGACCACATTTGATGCCTGGTATCTTAGTTCGGGCAATTCGTACCCGCAGGTACTTAATACTATCGGTAGTTCGTTAATTACAGCTATGCGCTGTATTGACAGAGAAAAACTTACGAGCGCTCGCGACCAAGGCGCACTTGATGGCCATGTACCGGTAACCTATATCGTTCAGGCTATTGCGCTCGTACAGGCAGTGCTTCTGGGTAAAGATACAGTGCTTTTAGCAATTGGGCATGAGGGTGAAGAATCGTACGCTCATATTGGTGACTTGCCAGTACGGCATCAATGGTCAAAAATCTGGGAATCGGAAAAGCAGTTTGTTACATATGTGCAAAAATACGTTTCACCTAGTGTAAAGGTGGGTTCACCGCTTAGACAGTACAGTGAACTTAAGGTGGCAGAACTGTTCGTGAAAAATTGCTGGACTGCGTACTCTGGTTCATTCTCTTCATGTAATGTCGGTAACTATAAGCAGGGGCAAGATAATTCAACACTGGGCTGGTGTGGTAATTGCCCGAAGTGTGCCAATAGCTTTATATTGTTTGCACCGTTTGTTGCGTCAGATGATTTGAAGAGGGTTTTTAACGGCGAAAATCTGTTGGTAAAATCTACACTCCAGGATACTTTTAAGGGGTTGCTTGGAATTGATGGCGTAGAGAAGCCATTTGAATGCATCGGAGAAGAGGCTGAGTTACGGTTGGCGTACCATATCGCACATAGTAAAGACTCTGCATATGAACTGCCGTTTACAGTCCCGGAATCAAATTTTGACTACAATGCCACTTATGAATATCAGACATGGACTGATACATATATCTAAAATTCCTATATACTACAGATATGCACGAAGTCAGTAAACAACTAGCTGAAGTCACGAATCAGTTTATAAAAGCCTGGGATGAAGGTGATTTTGCTGTGCGTGAAGAAAAACTGATAGACCTTACGGCTCAGCTTGAGGACCCAAAAATTTGGGATGATAATCGACGTGCCCAGGATCTCAGTAAACAGCAAGCAAAACTACAGTCTGCCGTTGGCCCATGGGTTGAGATTCGTGGTAAACTCTCCGAACTTTCAGAATTAACTGCACTGGGCGATGAATCTCTTCAGGCAGAGATTGCATCTCAACTAGAATCGATTACATCCCAGTTTGAAGTTCTTCAAAAAGATCTTAAGTACAACGGCCCGTACGACGATCACGATGCAGTGCTTCGCTTACAGGCCGGTGCTGGCGGGGTAGACGCAATGGACTGGACCGCAATGCTAGAACGGATGTATCTGCGTTGGGCGGAAAAGTCTGGGTACAAGGCGGAAGTTGTTGAAGAATCGAGCGGAGAAGAAGCGGGCATAAAAAGTGCAACACTGACAATATCTGGCGTTAACGCGTTCGGAAAATTACAATCAGAACATGGTGTGCACAGGCTCGTTAGGCTCAGCCCATTTAATTCTGATAATCTACGTCAAACGAGCTTCGCAATGGTAGAAGTACTGCCACAAATAGATGAACCTGACGAAGTAGAGATAGCAGAAGGTGATATTAGGGTAGACGTGTTTAGGGCAAGTGGCCACGGTGGTCAGAGTGTGAACACAACCGATAGCGCTGTTCGTATCACCCATATTCCCACAAATATTGTAGTTTCAATTCAGAACGAGAAATCTCAAATTCAGAATCGTGAAACCGCCATGAAGATTCTCCGTTCAAAACTCGCTCAGCTGCAAGTAGAGCAACACGCTGAAAAAATTTCTGAGCTTAAGGGTCCAAACCAAGAAGCAGCGTGGGGTAATCAAATCAGAAATTACGTATTACACCCATATACGCTTGTTAAAGACACCAAAACAAAATTTGAGGTTAAAGATGCCGCAAAAGTACTAGACGGTGCGCTCGACCCATTTTTAAATTAGGAGATAGGTATGTTACAGAGAGTTTCACTAAGCGATGTATGGAATGGAAAAACAGATAGCACAGATCTTTCAGGTATCGCACTCCTTATTCCCGCAGAAGTTGATGATACTGACATGAACTGCGGTGGACGCGAAAATTTAGATGCTCGCTTGAGATTGCGTTCGGCTGAAAAAGAACCTTTACCATGTGGGGAATGTGCCGTTAAATCTGTCTGTACATTAGGTGCAGCAATGGGCTAGGCTTTTGTCCATTACGAAATAATTTATTACACCCATATACGCTTGTTAAAGACACCAAAACAAAATTTGAGGTTAAAGATGCCGCAAAAGTACTCGACGGCGCCTTATGTTCATTTTTAGCTAAAAAACACGGATCATCGGTTCAAATAGGCTGCGGTTTCAGGGCTCTTTGCTGCAATACGACTGAGTAGTAGGTTGAGTTTATCGCAAATTGGCGTGCCTTCACCAATGAACGCATCGTTCATATAGCATAGTTCACCCATGTGGACTCTTAGTACAGTAGGGAATAGCTCGGCTGCATCTTCTGTGCTATTAAAAGCGCCATACTCAGACGCTGTTATATTGTCTATCTCACTATAGGGACGGGAAAGTCTTGAATACTGAAATGATTCAGGGTTTAGTGCGGCTAGTTCTGTGTCTTCACCTGCAATCTCATCTCCACAAAGTCTAAAAAGTAGATTGTGCGTGAGTTCATGTTCGAATATTTTACCTGATGGATCGTTAGGGCCTATGCCGACTATAACACTTTTAGTACTATCCTTATCTGTTGTGTAGAGTCCTCCATACCAACCCGATTCGCCAACAATGTTCATAGTTAGATACAGCTTAGTACCTTTTGTTATGCTCATGAGAGGTTCGGGAATGACATTTAGTGATTCTAGTATATGTATAGCACTGACCGTAAGGAGTGATTGGTTGATTTGTGACGGTTCGTGTTCAATACCACGAGGGTGAGTTGATGTACCTGTATCGGTAGAACTCGGTACCTCGCCAACAAATACCTGGTAGTCCCAGCGCTTAAATATTGAGTTTAATATTTTTGTTGATTCATCAAAACTAGCGGAATCACGGAGTTCGTCTGTATATTTAGAAAGCTCATCGTTGGTTAGTGCCATTGCTACATTCGGGTCCACGCCTTCATATTTCGCTTTCGGACAGGCACCTATTCGAGGGGCGGCTTCTTCTGTAGTGGTGGGCTGGGCTACTGTATCTTGTTGAGCACTATATTCTCGGGACCCGAGTACGCTTACTGTCATACAGGCGCCTAAAACAAAACCAGCAATAGCGTACACGACCGGGTGATCTTTATTAATCTCTGGCTTAGTATTTTTTTGTGTTTCAGTCATCTTGCCATTTTACCTGGCGTGATAATTTGTTACAATCATAAGCCCTATTATATTTTACAGTCCAATAGAGCTACGCCGAATCTGTTGTAGTAACACCTTATATACTGTACATAATACTTGTGTTTATATCAAAAACATGCTATAGTCATATCCATGACAGATGAAGCACAAATACGTCACACAGAGCCTGTAAACGGCAGCTCAGAAACTCTCGTAACAGAAGAGGCTCTGCGCGGTGAGCGACTCCTCGAGGTTGCTCGTGATGCGTATCAAGAGTTGATTAATGCTGAACGTAAACTGCGTAGATATGATCGTAGGAATCAGAGAGAAAAAATTTATCAAGCTTTACCAGGGGTAACTGATGTGTGTGCTGGTATCAGTGTGTTTATGGGTAATCTGGAAGATGCACACAGAATGATGCATCCATTTGACGATGAAGAACGCAGCCTGAGCAACTTATGGTATCAAACAGCACTTCTTGAACGAGGCGATCCTGCAGCTCCGCGAAAAGTAAGAGAATTTTTGCCTCGACTAGATGGTGATGAGGGAATGCCAGTATTAATAAACCTAGCTCTTGCTGGTGACGAGCAAGCGTTAGAGCAGCTCTCCGATGACATGCGGGAATACCCCGTAATAATTTCACGTCTGCTTGCGGGCGGTATGGACAGACGGACCATTGAGCGTATACTACCTCCACTTACCACTAGTGATTTAGAAGTGGTCCAGCCCTGGGTAAACCGCAAAAAAGGTCCACCTCCAACTGAGCTTGCAAAACTATACCCTGAATCGCTTTTAGCAAGTAATCTCTATGAAATTATCGGGTCACCGAAAGAGTCCTATAAACTAGGTTATTTACACGGCTGGCAGAACGAAGAACTCTATAAAGAAAGTCTTGGGCGAGAGCTTATGTGGCGTGTTGCTGAAGCAAGAGGTACCGACCTTGATGCTGCAACCTGGAAAGCTGCTGATGCCCGACTCCGGGAAGATGCTAGTCGGTTTATTTATGATATGAGCAGTGATGTTAGTGCACTTGAGTCAGAGATTAAGGGTATTACACCAATTGAGATACTGCGTTCAACTGGTCTTGGCTTCACTGATGCGTACGATTATTTTAATGATCTGACAGCAGAAGAAAAGGTCGTACAGGCACATGATTTTCTGAAGGGTACTATTTTAGCTAAAGAATTTGATGTGGCGGAAAGTCTATTACAATTGATAGTGTCGCCCGAAGAACGGATTATGTCAGTATACAATGTACTACAAGCAATGAGTCGTGCTGGTCACGTAGTACCAAAGAAGCAATTAAGAACAACTGAAGAGAAGGTGAGCCCTGAAGTCGCAAATCGATACACAAGCATTGCCGACAGGGAGCTGCTTGGTGCAATTTTCGGTGCAGTAGAGCTCGCGCAGCTTGATCGTTCTTCTGGTTTAGATTCTGTAACGCAGATGGTTCAAGCAATTGCTGACCCTGGACTGCGGGCAAAAGCTGAAGAAGCGGTTGCTAGTAAGTATGATGAGCTAAGACGGTTTGCTATTCCGCTTTCAGTGGCAGTACGGGCTACGGTTCAAAACCCTAGTGATAACCAAGATACTACCAAATAGTTTTATAATGGTTTGATAATTTGTTACAATCATAAGCGTGATTCTTTTAGACCGCGTAACAAAAAAATATGGCAAAAAAGGGCTTGCGCTTGACCGCATATCTCTTCATATTGCTCCGAAAGAGTTTGTACTGATTGTTGGTACATCTGGAGCAGGTAAATCGACACTACTCAAACTCTTAACGAGGGAAGAGAAGCCTACTTCAGGCAAGATTGTCGTAGGTGGAATTGATTACGATCTGCTTAAAGATAAAGAGGTCCCACTGCTCAGACGTAAAATTGGTACAATATTTCAAGACTTTAAACTACTTCCTAACCGTACGGTTTTTGAAAATATCGCCTTTGCACTCGAGATTGTCGGCATGACAACGAAAGAAATTAACTACACCGTCCCCAAAGTAATTGATTTGGTTGGGCTGAACGGAAAAGAGAAGAATTTTCCGAATGAACTTTCTGGCGGAGAACAACAGCGTGTAGCAATTGCCCGGGCAGTTGTACGTCAGCCAAAAATACTAATTGCTGACGAACCAACTGGTAACCTAGACCCTAAGCACGCTTGGGACGTTGTATCTGTTTTAGAAAAGATTAATCAACATGGCACTACCGTTTTGATGACAACTCACAATCAAGACATTGTGCATAAATTAAAGCGTAGAGTGATTACAATCGAAGGCGGCAGAATTGCAAAAGATACCTCTGCAACTGGAGTGGTTAGCTAATTATGAGCGGCAGCCCATTTAAACGAAAAATTATAAATACTAAGCGAGTATTTGTAATCGGCGCACATAGTTTTATTAGAAATACCTGGCTTTCGGTAGCAGCAACGGTCGTGATGAGTATCACACTCGCTTGTATACTCCTGACGATGTTTGCAAGCTACACACTTAATAACACTGTTCAATCATTTACAGATAAAATTGATGTTTCAATCTTCTTTAAACCAGACGCTACAAAAGAACAGATAGAAGATCTTTCATCTAGTTTACGCAATAACTCCGACTTAGAAGTGAAAGAAATTACCTACATCTCCAAAGAAGAGGCCAGGGCTATTTACGAAGAAAGTGTAAAAGATAGTATCGCTGAACTTCAAGCACTTGCTCAGTCTAACGCCGATACACTTCCTGCAAGTATCCGTATTAAAACGTATGATACTGCTAAGTTACAATCTGTTGTAGAGGTAACCCGAAGTAAAAAGTATAGCAAAATCGTCGATCAAGATTCGTATAAAGATGATGCAAAGCGGGTAGCAGTTGATAGACTGGGAAATATTGCAAAGTTTCTCCGTAATGCTGGCTTGGTTGCGAGTGTTCTATTCGGCTCAATTTCAATACTAGTTATATTAAATACAATTCGTATGGCGATTTTTAACCGAAAAGATGAAATTGAAATCATGCAGTTAATAGGGGCAAGCAAGTGGTATATCAGGGGTCCGTTCCTTGTTGAAGCTTCAATCTACGGAGCTATTGCCGGAATATTCGCCTCGTTATTCTTCTATCTTGTAGTGCTTGGTCAAGCGCCAAAACTCGGAAGTTATGTTGAAGAAATTCGCCCAACTGTTGAGCGTTTTCAAAACCTGGTATGGCTATTTGTACCTGCCACAATCGCAATCGGCGTGATAATCGGCTCATTCTCGGCATACTTAGCAATCAGAAAACACCTACGACTCAACACCACAAAGTAAAACGACACAAGGTCTTGAATGTTAACACAATTGGCGTTGTCCTATTCACGTCACCTCTTGACTGAACATACTGCTTATGGTAATCTGTAGACACAATGGTCCACCACAAAAACCAACGTACAAACATACCCAAACTGACCCCGCTAGTCGCCGCCAGTGTGATGGTTATTACAAGTATTTTAGGCCCGGTTATGGTCCATGCCGATGCCCTTCAAGATCAGATTAATGCGCTGGAGCAGCAAAAAGCACTTAATCTGAGTGTTTCAGGGACGCTTGGTCAGCAGGCGCAGGGGATTCAGGGTGAGATAGACTCTTTACGTAATCAGATCGCTAATATACAGGCACAAATTGATACAAATACGGCTCGCCAGACAGAACTTAACACGCAGATTGCAGCCGCACAAACACGTTTAGAGCAGCAAAAGACAATGCTTTCTGCTAACATACGCTCTATGTATATAGAGGGTGACATTTCGCCACTAGAAATGATCGCAAGCAGTAAAAATTTGAGTGACTTTGTGGATAAGCAAGAATATCGTGACCGAATTAAAGATAATATTGTTACAACTATGGACGAAATTGATCGTCTCAAGATTCAACTTGATGGTCAACAAAAAGAGGTGACACGAATACTAGATGAACAAAAAGCACTGCGCGGTAGTCTTGACGCTAAAAACAATGAAGCAAGCGGTAAACTTGCTTCAGTAAATCAAGACAAGGCTGGCTTTGATGCCCAAATAAAGAATCAGAGTGCTCAAATTACCGCACTTCGTGCACAGCAGCGTGCGGCCAATAGTAGGCTTGGTGGCTCTGCGGTTGCAGGTGATCCATCAAAAGGTGGGTACCCTTCTAGGTGGGCAAATGCTCCACAAGATTCATTAGTTGATAGCTGGGGCATGTATAACCGCGAGTGTGTAAGTTATACGGCCTGGAAGGTCTATCAATCTGGACGAAATATGCCGTACTGGGGTGGTCGCGGTAACGCAAATGAATGGCCTGGTAATGCACGAGCAGCCGGCATACCCGTAGACGGTAACCCACGAGTTGGTGATGTTGCAGTCTCTATGTCGGGGTATTATGGGCATGTTATGTATGTCGAGGCTGTAAGTGGTGATAGAATTTATGTCAGTCAGTACAATTATGCTGTTCGCGGCGAATACAGCGAAATGTGGGTTTCTATCGGTAATCTACAGTTCATCCACTTTTAAAAGCGACCTCGAGGTAATCACTACACCGGTTACTATATTGGAAGGCGGCGTTTCAGTTTTATTGCACTCGCGAGCGCAAAGTACTTAGCCTTCTTCAAGGGTAGGTCGTAGGTGAATGGGATATCCACGATATTTTTAGAGAACTTAATTTTAAACTGAGTGACATTTTTTAGTCCCTCATAATTTTTGCCGGCAATCCCCATAAAATCATAGCTTACGTTGCCGCGAGCCTTCATCGCTTTTATCACTTCCCAGTGGAGGGCGTAAGCGGCAAAGGTATCTCGCGCCAGGCTGCTACTGCCACCGTAGTAATACATAGCCTGTCCGTTGTACTCTGTGGTAATTGCCCATGCGGCAACTTGTTTTTTGCTGTAGGCAACGTAGAGCCTGGCGTTATCTGGAAGCGTAGCTAAGAGTGACGTATAAAGCGAGAGAGGGTGAATGCCAAAGCCATCACGTGTACCAGTTTCTTTTAGGATTGGATAACAATGTGTTTTAAAGTAGCCTGAGCGATCTGAGGTGATCTCAGATACCTCAATCGCACATTTAGCGGCAGTCCTAATTCCCTTACGGCCACTTTGACTCATGCCGGCAAGGATTTCGTCTTCTGTCTGTGTTAAATCTACGATAACCGTCTGATCGTACATGGTGTGTTCGAAGGGCAGTACTAGCTGTTTTACTCGTGTTGGAACAGTTAAACGTATAAACGAAGGTTGTGTGCCTTCAATAGTTTTGAACTGGTTTGTGAGGGTTGCGCACATTTTTTGTACAAGTTCAGAGTTGGGCATACTGGCAAACAGTGGACCGTGTTTGAACCAAATCCAATCACGTCCTTTTTGTCGGTATAATGTTGCGCTTCCCAGGGCAATAAGCCTGCCTTCAGAGTCGTTATAACTGAAGCTACCGAGAAACGTACGGCCAGGAATACTGTCATCAAAAGAGCCCCACAAGGGAGATTGCTCCAGTGGTACAACAATAGGAAGCAGTGCTTCTTCAAGCTCGCGAAACTGTGCGTATTCCAGTTTTTCTACAGTTAATAATCTATCCATAAGTACTACTTACATGGTACAATTTTTGGAGCATGAATGATAGTAAGACAGAAAAAACTATAAGTAAATCAAAGAGATTTTCACTCGGAATCCTTGTCGTATCAATACTTATCGCTTTCACAGTTGGCACACGAGCGCAGTTCATCGGGGATTACTTTTTTGCACCGTATACCAATAAAGGCAATCAAGCGCTGAGCTCTAACCTAGACTTAAAAGAAGCACAACAAATCTACGACATCTTAAAAAAGAAGTACGACGGTAAACTAGATACCACCGCCCTTGAAGATGGCTTAAAGTCCGGAATGGTAGATGCAGTTGGTGATCCGTACACAACCTACTTCACGCAAAAAGAATCTGAAGAATTTACTGCAGAGTTGAATGGAACATTTACGGGTATTGGTGCCGAACTTGGAAAGCGTAATGGTAACTTGGTTGTGATTGCACCCGTTGAAGGTTCACCAGCTCAGAAGGCCGGCATACGCGCAGGTGATATTATTGTCAAAATCGACGGAGCTGACGCAACCAACATGAGTGTTGAGGCCGCTGTTACAAAAATACGTGGTGAGGCAGGTACCGACGTTGTACTGACAATAGCTAGAGATGCTAAAGGACAAGATATAAAAATCACTAGAGCGCAAATTACCGTACCGAGCGTTACGAGCGAAGTGACAGATGGTATTGGCTACTTGAAGATAAGTCGATTCAGTGATGATACCGCCGAGCTCGCAGAACAGGCTGCGACTGATTTTAAAAAGCAAAATG
>JAGOUG010000039.1 GCA_018061375.1 Candidatus Saccharimonadota bacterium | reverse complement strand
ATACTATACAAAGTCTATTCTTACCAGCAACCATGCCTGGGAAGCTCATGACTTTACAGAAATCGCAATACTTCAACAAAAATATGAAGACACTATGGCGGGACTCAGTAATGGATTAATCATTTGCGATACCAACGCATTTGCAACGAAAATATGGCAAAGACGGTACATAGGGTATGACACACCGGAAATGGACGAACTCGCCGTCAAGTCACCGGCAGACCTATATATTGTCACTGGAGACGAAATACCCTTTGTGCAAGATGGCATTAGAGATGGTGAATACATTAGACACGACATGCACAAGCAGTTTATTAGTGAACTGAAATCACGTAAACTACCCTACATAGTAGTGAGAGGTTCAGTTCAAGAACGGCTCAAAAAAGCCGTGACATACATAGACACCAATATACTACTAACTACTGAGGAACCTTATGAATGAACAACTCGAACAACAACCGGACATAGAAGCGATCCTTAAGCAGGCAGTGTTCAATACTGTTAAACAGCGAGAGGTCTACCCTGATTACCCTAGCGAACGGCTCACGTCTGATAATCAAGAAGTTGCCAGACAATTAGCCGAGGGCAGAATATCGCTCCTACCCGAAGGTCCGTGGGATGCAGGCTATGCGCATCTTAAGCCTCAGACTGAAGAAGAGTTTCGGTTATTGAGACTTCAGGGCTATAACTTTGATGATGCCGGAAGACCACTTCATCCGTGGTTGTACGATATGCTGTGTGATCCTGACGTGGGTGTAGTAACTGGAACGGGCAGTTATTGGAAGCTAGGACCAAATAAGACGGCAGACCCAATAGTTATCACTAATGAGGAAGTGCCCCATGTACTATTGGTACTAAGAAGCGACAATAACCTGTGGGCTTTTGCGGGTGGGTTTCTTGACCCGGGTGATGATGGTATTGCGGCAGGCCGACGAGAGAATATGGAAGAAGCCGGTTTATGGCTACCAGACGAACCTGAAGTAATAATATATGAAGGTGTCGTCGCGGATGCCAGAACAACTACCTATGCGTGGGCAGAAACTTTTGCAGCACTTTGGCGTGTCGATAAACAAATGCCACTTACCCCAGACTATACCGAAGTTAAAGATGCCAGGTGGTTCCCAATTAACAAGCTACCTGCTAGACTTCACGGATCACATGGTGCACTATTAAACGAGGTAATACGTCGTGAAATCTCCAGAAAGTAACATAACAATGAATCAGTTTGAACCTCACCAATACACAATTGCACGGGGTATTGGATACCAGCCAGAACAGCTTACATTCCGATCTGCTGACGGTGGTCATATGGCATATAAACGTTTGTTCATAGATACCCCCGATGGGGCAAAAACATACTTTATTAAAGGCCAAGATGGTTCATTATTTACAGACCAAGAGCGAGAAAGTCATGCCCAGCAATATCTGAAGAAGGAGCACATGCTCTTTGCGTATTTACGTGATTCCGGCTATGTTCATATACCTAGTGAAACAGGATTGATTGATGACAGCTTCCTCATCATGGAAGGGTTACAAAAAGATGCCGGCTGGTACTGGCGAGCACCAAGAGATGATCCCGAACTTTTTGACCGATACATGCAATCAGTTTTAGCTAGTTTTGATGACCTGCAACAAGTACCTATCCCTGGTGAAGAGTACTTCTTTCCAAAACGAATTCTAAAGGTATATATGGACGAAGGTTGGGATCATCTTGACAGTGCCCATATTTCGCGCGTTCACACGATTGCATCAGAGCTTCGTTCAAAACTTCGGCCAGAGACTGAAACATACCTCGACGAAGTCATGCACACACTCCCAGAACTTGTTCCAGCCGGACAGGCACTGTACGATGTAGCCCAACCCTACTACCTTTCACACCACGATGCCCGCCAGGCAAATATTGCATGGCACCCAGAACACGGCACACGTAATATAGATCTTAGCTGGATGGATATTGGCTTCAAAAATGCCGATAGCACCATGCTCCTCATAGATCTTGCCAAAGCTGGGCATAATATTCAGCCATATATGGAACAGTACTTTAACCCAGGCCATGCACTCTTAATGATGGGCCACTGGCTTGGCCGGAGCGCAGAACCAACCAGAGACGGAAACCCTATCGTCCGCCTCCACCAACTCGCCTCAGCAGTAACTGCGTTTAGCTTACTGAAAAACGCCCAGACTATTGGGCTGTAGATAATCTCAGTTGTAAATCGCGCATAACAGCATCAACTGCCTCGTGATTAATTACATCACTAACTACCTCACCGATACTAGATGTAGTATCAAGCCGTTTTCTCTGAGGAGCCAAATCATCTACTGAAAGATCGAGACAACTGAGCACAATTGCGAGCTGTTCGGTTGTCCACTGACTAATTTGAGTTTTGCGTCTCCGGAAGCTGGTTACATCACCGTGAGAAGGGCAACAGTAACGAGTTTCATCCACACCCTCTCTATGATCTTCACGCATCGCTAAGCTTACAATGATATGGGACAACTCTCTACGAAACTCCTCACGTAATTCTTCGTGCGTAAAGGAAGGTACTGCTAGTAGGTTCCCTTCTGATACTGCCTTAACCGCAACTGATGCGCCAAGTGCGCGCAGTACATTCGGTGGATACGCAATTGAGGTGTTTGCCGCTGGCTCTTCGCCGTTTACTGCCGCGATGTAATCGTATAGTTCGGCGTCACGGGCAACACCAACTTTCATTGAGCCTTTTACCTTCTCAGAGCCATATTGATCAAGGCCTGTTAAATATTTGAGTATGTACTCAGGGTTTCCCTGAGTACCATCCATAGTAATGACACCATCCTTGGCGCCCAAGTCACTTCTTGAAATTTCCATATCAAACGGATCAAACTCACTCAAGCGTACGCTAACAATATCAGCAAACTGATAGGCCACACTGCTTTCAATCCTTGGGAAACTAGATTCTCTGTCAACTGTCGTTGTGCCTACAAGCTGAGGGTTTTCTGTATTACGGGCTGCAATGTTGTCTTTTAGTAAAACAATGCCTCCCGACCTCATGCTACCCAAAAAAGCCCGCATAGCCGTTAGCTTACGTTGCGTAACGGTGATTGGATGATACTTAGCAGCGCTATCTTTAACATCAACTAAAGAAGTACTGACGGAGGCTGCTAAACTGGCTTTGGCTACTGGGTGAACCGACTCGTCGTCGACTACAGTATCGATCATGTACTTCCTTAGGTCACTTCTCACACGAGCACCTCCACCACCCTCGTTCGCCTGGGCGGCATCGAACACCTTAGTTATTCCATCTTCAATATGTGATGGTAAACGTATTTGAGAAACTTCCATTCTACTAGCCATGCTGTGCTCCTGTTATACACACAGTCTACGAAATAAAGATAAATTCTCCAACCATAAGAATTAAAAATTTATAACAATGAAAGTAGTTTTTTCTCGTCGATTACTTCCGTACCGAACTTCTTGGCTTTTTCTAACTTACTAGCACCCACCTTACCACCCGCAACTAAATATGTAGTCCCTTTTGCGACTGAAGACTGAAAGGTACCACCAAGCTCTCTAATCTTCTCTGCAGCCATATCTCTACTCATGGAAGTTAGGCTTCCGGTAATAACAAAACTAACCCCATGAAGCGGGCCCTTTGTTTTAGATGAAAACTGCGGAACTACCCCAAAATTTGTAAACTTTCTAAGCAGAGCTTCATTATCAGGATCACTAAACCATGCAACTATAGATTCTGCTACCACCTCACCAACACCATCAATTGCAAGTAACTCTTCAAGAGATGCCTCTGCTAATGCGCTGACAGACTGAAATCGCTCTGCTAAATCTATAGCGGTCTGTTGACCCACGTGTCGAATTCCTAATCCAAAAATAAATCGTTCGAGCTTTGGCTGCTTCGCTTCGGTAATCGCAGCTACTAAATTTTGTGCAGAAACATCTGCGAACCGCTCAAGACCCAAAACGTCCTTCAGACTGAGACCATATATATCAGCCAGATCATTCACAAGCCCCGCGTCCACTAACGCTTCAACGTTCTTCTCACCGAGAGTGTCGATATCGAGTGCGCCCTTGCTAGCGTAATGCCTGAGTGCACGTTTTAAAATTATCGGACCAGTCAAACCTCTTACACGATAAACTACTTCTCCTTCAGGTCTTTCAAATTCAAGTTCGGGATACTGCCGGGATAGCTCCGCTAGGTAATCTATTTTCTTAGCACTCTTAGGGCGAAGCTCAGTAATGACAGATTCTACCTGTGGGATGATATCACCAGCTTTAAATATCACAACAGTATCACCGCGCCGGATGTCTAACCGTTCGATCTCATCTGCGTTATGTAGGCTCGCGTGCTGCACAGTAGAACCTGCAACAACTACGGGGTCAAATACTGCCACTGGCGTAGCAGCACCTGTTCTGCCAATACTAATTACAATGTCTTTTACCACAGTCGTAGCCTGTTCTGCGGCGTATTTATAAGCAACCGCTGCACGAGGATTTTTACCTACCGCACCGAGTTTTGCATACTGTGCCCGGTCATTAACCTTAATAACTAAACCGTCAGTAATGTACGGAAGTTCATCTCGCTCAGTAGACCACACGTCAACAAAATTCATAACATCATCTATCTTAGTAAAGGTCGTTGCCTCTTTACTGCGGGTAATACCGAGATCATTCATGGCATCATATGCGAACATATTTGTCGGTACTTCAGCAGAATCTTCTCGTAGTAAATCATAGCCGATAAAAAAGAGTGGTCGAGCGGCAACAAGTTTAGGATCGAGCTGACGAATAGTACCAGCCGCAAGGTTGCGTGGGTTTGCAAATTCGGGTTCACCAGATTTTCGACGCGCTAAGTTAAGTGCCGCAAAATCTTGCTTCAACATAACTATTTCACCACGAACTTCAGTCCTACCTTTTAAGAATTTTTGGTGCGTTGTTTGCGGACGGAGCGCTAGTGGTACATTTAGAATTGTTTTTACGTTCTGGGTAACATCTTCACCGACTCGTGTATCACCGCGTGTGATTGCCTGCGTGAACTGACCATCTATGTATATTATTGAGCACGCAAGGCCATCCTTCTTGGTATCACAAAAATACTCGTGCTTCACACCCGGGAGTAACTTTTCTATTCGGGTTACCCACGCCTCTACGTCCTCACGAGAGAACACATCATTAAGCGAAATCATAGGTACTGAGTGTTCAACTTTTTTGAACTTATCGAGCGCCTGGCTGTAGACACGCTGCGTCGGACTATCCAAACGAAGCAGATTCGGATGTTCCTGCTCAAGTTGCTTAAGCTCTTTAATCAAACCATCATATACTGAGTCTGAAATCGTAGGTGCATCAAGTACGTAGTATTCATAGGCATACTGCGCAAGTAGCGTAATTAAATCGTTAATTCTATTTTCAGCATCTATTTTACTCATAGTAATGAACGATACAGCTTATATAAATAGGTGTGAATAAACGGAATAAATAACAGCTGTACAAATTCAGCTATAATGAATGTTTTACTTGGTAGCAACCTGATTGAAAGTACAAGCAGTAAAACATAGACTGCAGCAAAAAGTAATACCAATGCAATCATTCTTCTGAACACCCTCAGTCTCTGGAACTGTACTAGTTTACGAGCAGAGTGCAGTGCATACATTGGGTATATTCCTGGCAGCGTAGTCATGTACATCGCAATTATTCCAGACGTCATCCAATAAAATGAGAGTACACCTATAAACATGGTTACAGCGAAGAAGGCTAGATCTTCAAACCCTGTTACGAATATGCCACTTGTCCGAGCGAGCGTATAAATGAAGCTAGCAAATGCAAATGGCAATAATTCTAGCAGGACAACGGCTATTACAAATGCTACCGGAACAATCGCCGTCATACCCTGATAAAAAGCATCCCGTATTTTGATACTATTATTGTTATGAAGTTGCCGCAATGCCCAAATATAGGCGAGACTGACTATGAATAGTACTGCTACCGCAGCGGTACCGTTTTGCTGTGTTGCGCCGGTAGAACCAAGTACTGCACTCAGCGTCACTAAATTCCCTTGTACGCCAGTAAGCTTTGTGTCACTACCTTCGACTGCTGTCGTGATTGCTTTTTGAATACTTGTTACATCAGGTTGAATTGGTGCCCTTATAATTACGAAGTACGCGAGTACATGTACAAAAAATATTCCGAGGAATATCTTTTTATACTTCCATACGAAACTGAGACTCTCTTTGATAAGCGTACCTGAAGTTGGTAGGTATTCTAACTCTGGCTTAATACGTTTTTGGAGTTTAAATGATCGATACCGTGTTACTTTATTATCCTTCTGCTTCCAGGTTTTATAACGTTCTGGCAAAGACTGTGCAAAATGAACTGGCCAGGCTAGCCCCCGTTTCAGCGTCACAAACATACTGGCAACTGAATGCTTAATGCGAGAGACCACAAGCTGCGCTTCATCGTTAGACTTAGATTTTGATTTTTTATCAGACATTATAAGCCTCCACCCATCTGTTCTAGACGAGCAACTCTTTCTGGAATTGGTGGGTGAGTACTAAATAACTTAGCGACAGTACCTTTTTTAAGTGGATTCGCAAAAAATAAATGAGCAGTTGAGCTGTTCTGACGCTTCAATGAAGTACTGTGAGTTTGTAGCTTCTTAAGTGCTGAAGCTAGTCCGTCGGGATACCGAGTCGTAAGTGCACCGGTTGCATCAGCAAGGAATTCGCGCCTACGTGAAACTGCCAGTTGAACCATCGCTGCGACAATTGGTGCAAGAATAGCCAGTACAAGTGCAACAATCATAGCTATAGGGCTACTGTCTTCGTCATCAAACCACATCATTCTTAGCAGAAAGTCACT
Source organism: Candidatus Saccharimonadota bacterium (assembly GCA_018061375.1). Classification (GTDB taxonomy): domain Bacteria; phylum Patescibacteriota; class Saccharimonadia; order Saccharimonadales; family UBA7683; genus JAGOUG01. The sequence goes on along the minus strand of JAGOUG010000039.1, from coordinate 873 downwards.
GAGTAACCCAATTATAGATACACAGCCGAAAACAATCATCATAACCCGAATATCGTAGTTCTGAATGTGTCCCATTTCATGCGCCATAACACCTTCTAGCTCAGTGTCATCCATAAGTTCAAGTAAGCCGGTTGTAGCTGCAACAGAAGCATGCTTGGGGTCGCGCCCAGTTGCAAACGCATTCGGGGCTTTATCATCAATCAAATATATCTTTGGGTTTGGAAGCCCTGTTGTAATAGCAAGGTTTTCTACAATTCTATAGAGTCGTGGGTTATCTTGTTTCTCTATCTGTTTTGCACCGTTCACCGTTAGGGCTAACTTTGAAGACGTGTAATAACTTATCACGCTATAAATCAGCGCAATCCCGAACACAACGTAGACCGTAGTCATATCACCAACATACAGCCCATAGGCATAGCCCATTAAGCCAATAAGTACTACAAATAAAAACATTATGTAAATTGTCTTTCGTTTATTGGCAGCTATTTGACTATACATAACCCTATTTTAAACCATTCCTCTGCCGAAGTCTCACTGAACCTTGTACACCGTGTAAAATACTTCTCAGCACCAGTTCCGGTATATTAACTGCGTCCTGAGGTACCTGACCAACTGCAACTTCGTACATACTATGTTCTGATTCACTAGCACCCTCTTCTACCTTGTAAACCGGTGTCAGAATCGGATTCCAGTCACCATCGTACCGAATACTCTGCAAAGTGATATCTATATGCTCTTCACTCCGAACATACGTTACTCGGTAACGATCTGTCTTCCCATAACCCCATTCAATTTCAGATTTACCGCTTTGTTCAAAGTACTCAAATACATCAGCAAATGTTTCGCCATATGATTTTGGGTAACTGGCATGAC
>JAGOUG010000038.1 GCA_018061375.1 Candidatus Saccharimonadota bacterium | reverse complement strand
GCTCTACCGTGAACTGTAAGTGCGTAGATTACAAGTACATCTACAGCAATCACAATTACTGACCAGACAGGGTAATATGGAATGAATGCTAGGTAGCAACTGCGCTAGCTAGTGCTATTACCACACCAACTGTTCGTCCCCAAACTTTGCCATCCATAACTGCATAACCAGCAAGGATAACTAGGATGCTAAGCGCTAGGTGCACCCAACCCCATGTTGATACGTCAATAGAAACTAATGCTTGTGGTGTTGCAACGAAAAATTGATCTTTTACGATTGCAGTCAAACCAACGATTGCCTGGAAGAAACCGATCATAATCATCATAAATGATGCGAATACGACCCAACCTGTCCAACCGTCTGAACTATTTTGCTTTGCCATCTGAAACCTCCTTTATTAATACCTGACTACATTTTGCTCTCGGGCAAGACTGTTGTCAATAGTACTTTTTTCTACTGTTGGAGTGATTAGATCCCCAAAACAAGCTTCTTTTTAGCCTCAAATTCTTCAGGCGTAAGAATACCCTGATCGCGAAGTTGTGCTAACTTTTCAAGTTCGGCGTATTCATCATTCTGAGCAGGCTCAGCTGGTGCCGCCTGTTGCGGTTGTTCCTGTGCTTCTTGCTGCGACCATTTATTTGCTTGTCTTCTACTAACATTATTTGAAACGTGTGTTGCTGTTCCTGCAATTACTGCTGTTCTAGCTACTCCTCTTAGTAATCCTGGCATAATTATCTCCTTATTTTTCTAATTCATTAACTGCTTCTGGATGTATGCGACCTTCTGCGATCAAAAAGCCTTTGGCGTCTATAAGAGATTGCTTTAAAGGCTTAGCCCATAGCTGCTCTATTACAAGTAACCCAGCCGCTTGGCCATCTTCTAGTAGCTCGCCAACTTCATTTACATCATCTGCATCAACCGAAGAATCATCTGACTTATATTTTTGTGCAAATTCAACAATGTAATCATCGCCCATATCCGCGATATTAAGTGCCGTAACTGTTCCTTCTTCATCACGATGCACAACCGCTAGATCTACGAGCGCTATAACCCCGCTGTCAATTGCTTCTGCCAACGAACTCAGCACACTACCGTTAAATTTTGCATCTTCGAAGCCCACGACAATATAATCTATAGGTCCTCTCATACTTCACCTCCTGGTTATTTTATTACTCTTATATTATACACCCGTCCTACAAGGAAGTACCAGACGATCATTGACTTACAGTCGCAGCAGTGGGAAAATTCTAATAGTAATTAAAGGGAGAAAATATGTTTGCAGCAACTTTACTCGGTTACACAATTAACACGTTATGGTCAGTAATAGTTTTATGTTTCTGGATAGCAATAGCTTTCTGGCCCGCACGAGTAGCTGGTAGAAAAGGTCATAGCTTTCTACTCTTTTTCATCTTTAGCATCTTCTTCTTCCCGCTTGCGCTTTTAGTAGCATACCTAGTACCGAATCGTTTCCAAGACTAAGAAGATGAATAACCAAATTTTTGAAGAAGGCAAGTCCTGGGGTATATCAGCAGCAATCGATCTACATAGCTGTAACCCTCAAACTATCCGTAGCGAAGAGAAGATAAAACAATTTGTCTATGAACTGTGCGATATAATTGAGGTTAAGCGTTTCGGTGAATGTACTGTAGTTCACTTTGGTGAACGTGAAGAAATAGCTGGATTCTCAATGACTCAGCTGATCGAAACCTCGCTTGTTTCAGGTCACTTCGTGAACTTAACTAACAACGTATTCCTAGACGTTTTCTCGTGCAAATACTTTGACCCCGAAGTTGTAGCCAATAAAGCTAAAGAATTTTTCGAGGCCGAATCTATAACACTTAACTATCTTGTCCGAAAATAATTCGCTTAGAATGCCAGGCTTACTTATAGCTGTTCTGGCGGCCAACGCCCCAGCGTTAACTGACTAAAACAAAAAACAACTTCACTCAACGTAGTTACCTGGTAATTCATTACTATAAATACAAGTAGCTTATCGACTAGTGTAAAGGCACCTCTTCGGTTGGGACTTGTTCTAGGCTATTAAATCGAGCGAGTTCAATATATGTAAAACAGCCGGGGTGGTAATGATGATGAGTGTATTTATTTGCAGCGGGGAGCGTTTCAATTACTGTAGTTATACGTTCGCTACCTCTACTTATATGATGCGAGCAGTTTTTGCAGGTATGTCCTTTTTTACCTCGCTCAACGCCTAGTTTAATAAACCATCGTCTACCGTCTTGCGAGTTTTCGCCAACCAATGCGAGTTCACCATCGGGCATTTCAATACCTTGATCGGCCAGTTGCAGCTGGGTTTCGGCAGCCACCATAACTAGACCGCCGCGTGTTTTTGAATTCCTTAGAGCTCTTTCGTAACGCGTCAACTCAACTTGCTCAAGGGTAGTTCGGGGCCTCGGTTTGTGTATTAAACCATACTCATACATCTGTTTGGCTTCGTCAAAGAAGGGCAGGAGAAGTGAAGGTTCGCGTTCAGCGATTTCGTGTTGCAACCAGCGATCATGATTGACGCACATATGAGGGTCATAAACATCCTCTGGTAACTTATGCTTTAAGAGATGGGCTACTAGAAACCCGCGCACGTGGACCGGAAGTTCCTGACTAACCAACATAGTTACAAAAGCTGTCGGCTCGCCCTTCTCATCGGTATCGTACTCCGTAAAACCTCCAAAACTATAACGCGGCAAAGCACCGCGCGGTGCTACGAAGAACTCAAAACCACCGACATCCTGGATTTCTTCTGACACCCTTTCGGGTTCACTGAAGTCTTGCAGATGCTGCCATGCGGCCACCTCTTCTGGTGAGCAACTGATTCTTGTCATAAATGCAATTTTATCACTTTAGCTATGCTTTGTCAATTTATACGCACTTACTAAACTTTTTTAACGTAAGTTTTATGTTGCATTTTTGTCATCAATAAATGATAATTAGCGTAAGCACTTAAATGAGGGGGAGTAACAGTGGTAAATTCAGCGTTACAAATACGTAGCAAAAATCTATTTGCGTATTTATTTAGTTTTGCAGTATTAGTTGTCTTGTTCAGTTTCTTAGTAATTGATATCCCTACGGCCAAAGCGGCATCGGATACTTGTACCTGGACAGGGTCAGGCGCAGACAGTAATATAACAACAGCGGGTAACTGGACAGGTTGCGACAATAGCTCAGTGCCAGAAAGTGGTGATGATGTTGTGTTTCCAGCAGGCCCAACTAATAAAACTGTCACCCTTGATGCCCAGATAGACTTCAGCGACGTTACGTTTAGCGGCAGCGGCTATACAGTAGAAACAACTAATTTACCTGATTACCAACTGTACATAACGAGCTCGCTTACGATCAGTGGTGACAATAATACGTTTAACCCCTTTGTCCGGTTTTTTAACGACTCAGGAGTAACTTTAACCCATAGTGGAACCGGCACAGTTTTTTCTGAGTATATTGTCATTCAGCCTGGAACTGGTGACCCAGATGTCACCCTCGACATTCAATCTGATATGTCGGTACCGATGATCGCGCAAACTACTGGCTCCGTCGGACTAGTCAGCAAAACAGGTACTGGAACGCTCGACATAACAGGCAGTAGTATTACGGGCATGACGGCGACCAACGGTATTGAAATTAGTGCTGGGCGATGGAAGTGTGACACGCAGCACTGTCTTGGAAGTGAAAGTAACCTTATAACCCTTAGTGCCGGCGGAGTCCCTGACAGTGCTGTAATAGAGTTTGCGCAGCCTAATTTAATCACGGTCGCCTCCATTATTGGTGACGGTAAGATAGCAATGACAAATGTCGACGCCCACGTTAGAGTCGGTAATGGTAATGCCTCGGGCACGTTCTCGGGAACAGTTGATGGTTATGCCGACTCTCTAATTGAGATCATCGGTGGCACCTGGACATTTACCGGTACCAATACAGATGGTGGCAACGGATTTAGTAGTTACTATGTCAATGGCGGCACGTTTATAGCCAGAGCGGCCGACACCAGCCTGGGTTTATCGCCATTTAGCATGTCTAGCGGAGTTCTCGGCGGGACCGACCTGATTGGACGACTCAGCGCCTATGGCGGCACTGTGGCACCTGGAAACAGCCCCGGCTGCCTGTACCCAGCCGGCGACGTAGCGTTCACTGCTGATGCTTCACATCTGGCCATAGAGATCGATGGCACCACTGCCTGCACAGGATACGACGTACTCAATGCGAGTGGCGATGTGGCCTTAAACAACGCCGTGTTGGATGTGTCAGTGTTAGATAATTACAGCTCAACCTACGGTAATACATTCACCATTGTGCAAGGTCAAAGTGTGAATGGGACATTCAACGGCCTAGCAGATGGCGATACGTTCACCGTTGGCAACAACGAATTCAGAATAAACTACACATCAAATTCGGTAACCCTTACCGATATAACACCAGAACAATCTGCCACTATATCCACACTTGCAAGTACTGGCTCGTCAATCTACCCAGCTACACTACTGGCTACTTCACTGCTGGCACTAGCTGGCTACTTCGCAGGCTCTAGGCGTTCTAGTAGACTCTCTCATAAAAAATAATGATCCACAGCCTACAGTACTGCAAGACTTTAAACATAAGTACTATGGCTGAGCGTGACAGTCTAGACCTTTTGCACTGGGGCGAAGGTTCCTTAATAGAACTTTTTCCATGCAGGAAGATGATCCAATAGTTGATGTTGAAGAGATCCGGGAGCTACTTAATGAAGATATTAAAGAGGGTGGTAATAGTCTTACTAGAAGAAGTACGAATCCGCCCTACTTGTAGTTGTGCTGTAAATTCACCGCACCAGTTACGCCAAAAAACCAGACGAGAATACAAGTCGCCAGAACGGCTAATATAGCAATGGAAACGTACTTAACTTTTGTATCTTTAGTTACGACGAATGCATATATAGCCAATGCCAATGCAGGCCATGTGCGTATGAGTTAGGAGCACCTTGGAAGTTTTGTTTAAGATTCTGCACAAGCTCAAAGGTCTTGAAAAGTACTAAGGCTGCCAATACAGTGCTAGCACCTGCGGCCAAAATTGCCTTGTTTTCGCCTAGATTGTTTTTCTTCTTAGCCATAGCCAGACACTCCTTTATCATTCTTTAGATTCATAATCTATGGCAATTTTAGCATAAAAACTATGATTAAACATCGCAACAGAATTGTATATATTGAGCTTACTATAGGGGCAAAGGGATTCGAACTTAACTAACAGATTAGGATTTGACAGGAGGAATATATGTTGAATTATAATGTAAATAACCAAACTTTTTACAGATCAAAAATTGAATGTCTAAATTGGCTGAGCATATGGGTCTGGTACATTCTTAAGGATAAATGAGACAAATGAGACACGGAACGGCTATATTTGAGTGTGTCTCACTTTGATTTGTTATCAACAATTATGAAGCTGTATTGTTCCCAAGACTTGGGCTTTGGCACACCGAGCCACTCATGGTCAGCGTCACTTGCGAGTTCACCAGAAATTATCAAATCAAAGCTGGCAAGGAGCGGTTTTGGTATAACATCCGGGCTAGGCCGAGAAGTAGAGAAGATCAGCTTCATATTAGCCTGCTTGGCATTATTATTAATGGTAATTACCGACTTACTGAAACGTTCCTGATTGACCATGGCCATATCGCACTCCTCGATGTAGATGAATAGAAATGGCTTTGTGATAGATCCTTTAATACGCTGATCTGAAAGGTCAGCTAATTCTTCGAGAACATCGAGCCCTTCATTGGGATTAAAAATAACATCCTTATATAGATATTCAGCCTTGGCACCCTCCTCATTTACCTCACCTGTACTGGCGAAATGCGTTGAGAACTCTACTTGCTTTAGATCAAAGATTACATACTGCATTTCCTCTGGGGTGTAGGCTTTTTCTATACGACGAATGTATCTGCGCACAAACTCAGATTTACCAGTTCCTGTCTGACCTGCTAAAAAAATTGAGTTATCTACATTAAAGGTAAAGTAGTTTGCGTTCGTAATATTCATAATTTGAGTATACCTAGGTACTGAGCAATAAGCTATTGCTTAACATGGTATAATATAGACATGAAACAAAACAAAGACATCAACATTCAAATAGGTGGGTACAGTGGCACGGGTATGTTACCTTTTTATGCATTGTTCAGCAGCGCAATATTCTTTTTAGCTCCATTTATTGGTTTTGGCTTGAGTACTGCACTAGTTTATATAACCGGGATCATAACTGCATCAATTGCCCAACTGTATTTTACAGAAATAGTAAAAATTGATTATAAAACACAAGATGCGGCTCTACTTGCGTGGCGCCAAAGTAACTATGACCCTGCCAAAGTTCCGAAATTTGAGGACTACGTGCAAATAATGCCTTCTCGTTTTTCTCAGTGGTATACATCACACACAAAAGCCCTTATTAAGGGTAAACCAGCTCTTTCAGCCAAGAAAACACCTTCCAGCGTCAGAGCTGTAGCCTAAAAGCGCGTATGACCCCAGACGTTAAGTCATACATTGCGGAAGACGAAGAAAAGTTTAAGGTTTTGTTTCTCGAGGAAACGCTGCATCCCATTTCAACGATTGTGTTGATGGATCTGTTGGGCGAAGGCTGTAATGTGGACATCGCTACTAGCGGTGAGGTTGCCTTGCCCTTGATAGCAAAGAATCGTTATGACCTAGTTGTATCTGGAATGATGCTCTATAAAGTAAGCGGCTTAGATGTCTTGGATGTACTTAGAAACACACCAGAAATTGCAGAAACCAAGTTCGTTATTCATAGTGGGCTATACACAAAAAAGGATCGCGCAAGGACTAAAAAGTTGGGGGCAGACGATCATATTGATGCCAATGGCGTAAGCAGTAGAGATTTAACCAAGAAATTGTTTAAACACCTAGGTATAAAGAAAAGTAAGAAAAAGTGAAATCTACCAGTTTACATTGGCGACCTAGCAAGAACGGTGTCACGGTTGATGCAAGTCTCGATGTTGTTGTGCATCCTGGAAAAACAAATGAAGTTGTTTTAATAGTACCCGGCGTCGATGGTTCGGTTGATGGCTATGAAGATAAGTACATTAAAATGGCTAATCTAATTACAGATCATTACGGAAGTGCAGTTGTTCGTATTTCCAATCCGTTCATTAGTTCGTTTCATTGGGAAGATAATATACGAAAAGCTCTTGAATTTATTGAAGCCGGTCAAAGTGATTACTTCGACGTAAAACCAGCAAGTATTAGAATTATTGGACATTCAGCGGGAGCATCAGTAGCCGCTTGGCTTGCACACGAATATCCGAAAGTAAGACAGCTGACACTTATTAATATGGCAGAAAAACTTGAAGCAGATCGCATAGAGGAAGGCTTGAAATCCTTCGATGGCTCGGTGGAACTGGTTTATGGCAGCGAAGATCCATCAATTGAATTTGGTAGAAAACTTGGAGACAAGTATAAGTTGACTGTCGTCGAGGGCGCAGATCACAATTTCAGCGGTGATCATACAGAGCGTTTTATTAAGATCCCAATAGAGGTTACGTTATGAATTTATATCTAGATATTGATGGCGTGTTACTAGCAAATGAGTCAAACCTGGCTGAAGGCGCTGCTGAGTTTATTAAATACTGTGCTGATAACTTTACCGTCTATTGGCTGACTACGCACTGCATGCACGGTGACGGTACTTGGGCGGTGAAATACGTCGATCGCACCACAGAAGAAGACCTTACCCCGTGGCTCAATAAGTTTATTCCGACCACTTGGAGCCTTAAGAAGACTGATGCCATAGACTTCAGCAAACCTTTCATTTGGTTTGATGATGATTGCTTCTCCGGCGAAAAGCTCGATCTTCAGGAACACAATGCCCTCAACAGCTGGTACGAGATAAATCTCCAAAAACACCCTGACCAGCTCATTAAAGAGCTTAAGC
>JAGOUG010000037.1 GCA_018061375.1 Candidatus Saccharimonadota bacterium | reverse complement strand
AGATACTACTAAGGCACTGGAATAACGTGTTTGACCGCATACCAAAAGGACTGCTTGATAGTGATAACGCCGAACAACTCCTAATCAATATCAAGAAAGCAAACCCAGAAATAAAACTTCGTGAAGCTTTAGCCATTGTTGGCTTTCAACATCTAGCAAGAAACAATGAAGAACGCTATGTTCGCAACCTGACCGAAAGCTTATTCAGCCCAGCACAATACAGACGATTACGTCAGAAAAGCAGAGAACCACCGAACGCCACGCAACTCAAAAGCTTGATACACGTTACCAATACACTCACGGAAATGATACCAGTGAGCATTGATGACTATACACTATAATTTAGTAAGTATTGTTATATAATGGTAGCAAATGATATATAATTCTAATTCAGTAAAGGACAACTACTATGAAGAAATCAAATGAAGATAAGAACTATGAAAACGTAAAAGCATTTCTAATCGCAAGGGTTTCAGACCCTAGCCAGCGTGAAGCGTTACCTGCACAAGAACGACGGCTAAATGAATACGCCGATAAGCTAAAACTCAATGGCGAACTACATAGTTTTGACGAAACCGCATACAAAGAAGACCGAGTGAAGTTTGTTGAGATTGTAAAAAACGCCAGCGAATACCCTCAAGACTTCATTATGGTTTTTGACAAGATTGACCGACTAACTCGTGATGTTTCATCGGACGTTGTGAGAACTCTCAAGAACTTAGTAAAAGAAGGCCGTGCTGAATTGCACTTTCCGTCAGATGGATTGGTTTACCATCAGCAATCGCCAGCACACGACAAAACTCGTTTAGATATGGGTATGGTTTTCGGCGGTTATTACTCGGCGGCAATCAGCGACAACGTAAAGCGTAAAATTGAACAGAAACTAAGTGTAGGCGAATGGCCTGGTAAGGCTTGCATTGGCTATAAGAACGTCAAATATACAGTTGATGGCAATGAGCTGAAGAACATAATCCCTGACCCAGACCGAAAAGACTACATCGTCAAAGCCTTTGAGCTAAGGCTTGATGGCAAGTCATTTAGAACAATAGCTAAAATACTTCGCAATGAAGGTTTGCGAAGTAACACTAAACAGCAAAAACCTGTTGGACAAAGCCAGATAGAAAATATGCTGAAAAATCCGTTCTACTACGGCGTAATGAAATATGACGGCGGTACACACCCTCATAAGTACGAGCCGATAATAACTAAAGAAATGTATGATGTTGTTCAGATAATAAACGAACGTAGGACACACGACAGAACCAAAACTGATACTAAGAATACGTTTGTATTTAGTGGCATAGTAAAGTGTTCTACTTGTGGTTGTAGTATTTCATCGTACGAGAAAAAAGGACACGTATATATGCGTTGCACCAAAGCGAAGCCAACTATACCCTGCAAACAACCGCACGTGTCTGAAGCAGAACTAATGCCACAAGTTACAGTTGTACTTGAAAGGCTCAAAATTAGCGAAAGTATAGTGAACCAAGTACTTGATGTGCTGAAGTCGGAACACGACAACATACAGACTTTCTACAAAAATGCTATCAGCCAAACTCGTGATGAATATAATCGCCTTCAGAAAAAGCTAGATGTTTTATATGAAGACAGGCTTGATGGGCGTATTACTGTCGCTGACTATGACAAATATGTAACTAAGACTAAGGCTGAAATGGACGCATTAGACCGCAAGCTAGTAGATTTCACTAACAACGATAAAAGCTTCGTAATGACCAGTGAGTATCTGTTACGGCTGGCTTCAAAGGCTAAGGAAATCTTTGATGGTTCGCAACCAGCTAAAAAGAACAAGATTTTGCATATGTTACTTGCGAACTGCACTTTAGACCAAAAAAGGCTTCAACTCAATCTGTTGAAGCCCTTCTCTGGGTTAGTGTCTGACACTAAAAGTACAAATTGGCTCCGGCGACTGGATTCGAACCAGTGACCCATTGATTAACAGTCAATTGCTCTACCGCTGAGCTACGCCGGAATATGAGTATAAGGTGCTCTCAATTGAATTGAGTACAAAAGCTATTCTACCTTGTTTGTCCGCCTCTGTAAATACAGTTAGGATTCAATTGCTTTGATTCTTGTTTTGAAGGCAACTGCAGCGCCGTCAAAACCAAGTACAGAAAGTGCCGCTACTAGCATATATAGTTGGTCTACATCTTTTTGGGCAATCTTTGCGCTCTGCTCAACTTCTTGAAACTTTACCTCTATTGCATCCATCAACCACTTTTCGTTCGCTGCAGTTACTTTAATCTGAGGTGAGCCCGGGGCTCCATCCGTCTTTTGCTTAATCACCTCAAGTGAACGAGCACTGTGGTCTCGTTTACTTAGGTGACCCCGCGTAATTAAGTTATTAATATGAACCGCAACTGTTGCTACTGATGTGTACTCACAGCCATGCATGATCTCTCTGTAGCTTGGGCCGTAGCCATGTTCTGCTATAAATGATTCTACAAATACTAGTAGCTCTTGTTGTTTTTTGGTTGGTCGCACACTCATGATACCTTCTTTCGTAGTTTGCGTTTACCTTTTTTACGAGATGGATGATGCGCAAATACCCAGTACTTGTACCATACAAAATTCCATATCGTGAAGAAGCCCGCACTAACAAATTGCCCGATGTATGGACTAATTCCGGCCTCTTTGAGCGAAGCAACTATCAGATAATCAATTCCGAAGTTAACAATTGTTATTGCAATGTAGCGTGTTGTTCGCCGCCGATCATACGGAACCCGAGCTTTGCCTTTTTTAAACACCCACTGATCTTCAAGGTAGTAATTAACCAATAGGCCAATAATATTTGCGAGTTGCTTGGCAATAAATAATGGTAAATGTAGTACCGAATCAAAAAACGCAAAAGCAATGTATCCACTCCAAAAGAAGGCGCCTCCCGCAACTAAGTATTCAACCAATTGTTTCTGTATGCTTTTTGTTCTTTTAGCCATAACAACTATAGTATACGCTATACTGGTAGGTATCAAATGAGCAATCCAAAAGTTAGAAAAGCAGTCATCGCAGCAGCAGGTTTTGGAACCAGATTCCTACCTCAAACTAAAGCAATGCCGAAAGAAATGCTGCCTATTATTAATAAGCCGGTCATTCAATATATTGTTGAGCAGCTTGTCGAAGCCGGTATTGAAGATATTATTATTGTTACGGGCTACCACAAACGCAGTATTGAAGATCATTTTGATACCGTAAGCGCTGACCTAAAAGAGAACCTTCTGGCCGGCAACAAATCAGAACTACTTGCTGAGATAGAAGCTATTCCTAATATGGCAAACTTTGCCTACATCCGTCAGAAAGGTCTTTACGGCAGTACTACCCCAATATTAAACGCCTCACACCTTCTTGGTGATGAGCCGTTTATATACACATTCGCAGATGACCTTTTTGTCGGGAAGAATAACAGGTATAAACAAATGATTGAACTTTACGAAGAGTTTCTAAGCCCAATTCTACCCTGTATTACCGTAGAAGATGATGCCGACTACAAACGGTATGGCATAGTAGTAGGAGACGAGGTGCGCGGCGGCGTGGTAAAAGCATCTCGAATACTCGAGAAACCCGGTAGAGAAGCGGCGCCTACTAACCTTGCCAGTGTGGGTGGATACCTCTTAACTCCTGAGGTGCTCGAATACGCCCGAGATGCACAGGCTGATGTACCGGCCGGTGACGAATTTTACCTCACTACGTATGTATTGCAGAAAATGATGGATGAAGGCAAGGCAATCTATGGCTGTGCCCTCGAACATGACAACTACTATGATACCGGCAACACTCTCGGCTACCTCAAAACAGTCATAGACGTAGCCCTAAAAGACCCCAGCCTCAGCGAAGAACTAAGGCGGTATATACGGTCACTTATTTAGTATCCGTGGTGGTGTCACCAGCACAACCCCCGCAACACCCCACCAAACGTAGGCAAGCGTATCATCAGCCCAAACATGAAGTAATAGATTTGCTACGCTGATACCAATAAGTGTCACGAACAAAATCAGTGCCATACTATTTAACCGTCGTCGATACAATTCTAAGCCGACCAGTACACTGATTCCCGCAAATAATAATAGACCGAGTAACCCAACTTCTTGCCCAACCTGCAAATAGTAGTTTTCTGCCAGACGAGCACCGTCTTCATCATAAAAAGAAGCTGGTCCTGCGCAGCCTGGAGCACAACCTGTCAGTGGACGCTCAGCAATATCACTCACCGCCTGCTTTAACGAATCAATATGCCCCTGGTTAGAGGTCTCTTCCGGCCCAATCTCTGGATTATCATGCAAAATTACGTTTTGAACAAATGGGGTATTTCTATACTGATATATACCTCCGCCGACCAACAGCATGCCGACAACTCCGATACCAAGTAGCGCAAGCTTGAAGGTTCGCGAAACGCGCATAAATATATAGAGACCTAATGCAGCCATAAATCCGAGCCAGGCAGAACGCGAGTGACTGCTATATAGAACGACTAGTAGAGATATAAATGCCGATGTAGCAATTACTAAACGCACCAAATCAGGTGTTAAGTGCTTTTTGCGATACTTTCGCAAATATTCTAAGGTCATCCAAAACAGCACAATTCCGGGTAGGATTAGATATGCGCCGAGTGGGTTTGGCCCCCGAAGCGTACTCATAGCCCTCAGTTGATTCAACTGCTGGTCTATTGTGTTATACGGTGCAATCGTAACGTTTGTTTTATAGCCAAACCAAGACAGGAAATCATACGGCAACACAAACATCTGAAGCAAACCAAACAATACTACCCCACCAGCTGGAATCAGTAGAATGTATAGTAGTTCGCGCCTGCTTGGCGTAAGGTAATATGCCACAATCTCAGACACTAACAGGAAGCTTACGATGCGTAGATTTATGGCCAACCCAAATACCAACGCATCTGTCTGATTACCAACCACAAGTGCAATTACTACATGCAAAATTCCGTACACAACTATTAAGCGCGTTACCCACGAGTGCCAGAGTGTACCGAGTAACTCTCTATCTATAAAGCACTGCGCAAAACCAAGCACGACAAGTGTCGCAAGTAGTACTTCTTTCCAGGCCTTCCAGGCCCAGAGCGGCCCAATAGTCGTGCCACCCCAGGTAGAGATGAAGGCGTGGAATGGTAAAAGTATCATAATTGCCAACCAACCGACCGCCATAGCGCGGACTACAATATTCGCCTTACTAAACCGAGTATATAAATTCTTCACTACAGTAATGATACAATATATACAGCAATAAAAACTGCATTTCTGGTTTTTTATAACCACAAGGAGATATCCGTGCCCGTAAAATCAGTCCGACTCTACACCCTCGCTCTTATCATCAGTGACATCCTCGCAGTACTAGCCGCATTCACCATTGCCTACGTACTCCGCGTGCAGCTCGATGCCCGTCCACTTATTAGTAGTATTAGTGCTATAGATTACTTCCAGATTTTTGTAACCCTCATTCCCTTTTGGTTACTAACCTTCGTGGCACTCGATCTGTACACTCCGCGTGTCTACCAAAAAAGGCTAACTGAAATTGGCAAACTTATTATTGGATCGTTCCTTGGTATACTACTCGTAATCGGCTTTGCCTTCGTCTCGGGCGTGACCGTCTTTCCGGCCCGGCTTGTAGCAGTATACGCTGCAATTTTAGTGCTGGTGCTACTCATAATCGGTCGTGAAGTTCTACGCCAAGCAAGAAACATTGCATTCAGATACGGCAGAGGTATCCAGCGTGTCATGATTATTGGAAGCGGTTCAGTTGCAAGTGATATCATCCAGAACATAAAAGATACTGCGGACTCTGGCTATAACATTGTGGCAATTTGTGGCACCGGTGCAACACTCAGCTCGGCTAAAAAATTTACCAACTTAGAAAACGCACTCAGTAGCCTGAAAGATCTCGATATTGATACCATTATTCAAACAGAACTATACGAAGAAAGCAGCAAAAACCAACAGGTATTTGAATCCGCACTTATAAACCACATTGGCTATAGCTTCATCCCCGGTGAAGTCGAGTTTTATTCAGGCAAAAATATCGTAGATGTATTAAATGGCTATCCAATTATCTCCGTCTCTCAAACACCACTGCTTGGTTGGGGGGAGGTCGTAAAACGGATCTTCGATATATTTGTCAGCTTCTTTATGATCGTTGTGCTCAGCCCGGTTCTTGTAGGTATCGCTGTACTTCAAAAAGTCCTCAACCCCGGCAAAGTAATATATCCGCATGAGCGAGTTACTAAAAAGGGTCGTCATTTTAATGTGTATAAATTCAGGAGTATGCGCCGCAAGAAGGGTTTTGAACACGCACTCGCTAGTGATGAGTTCCGCGCCATGGGCCGCGAAGATCTAGCAATAGAGTATGAAAAAAACTATAAAGTAGAACGTGATCCACGCGTTACGCCTTTCGGGAACTTCCTCCGTAAAAGTTCGCTCGATGAACTTCCACAGCTATTCAATATTCTAAAAGGTGATCTCAGCCTAGTTGGCCCGCGCCCAATGATCGCCAGTGAAATTGATGCCAAGTACTCGAAGCAACATGGTGCCTCGCTACTCAGTGTCCGCAGCGGCCTGACTGGTTTATGGCAAGTTTCTGGCAGAAGCGATATTACTGACGAACAGCGTATTCAATTAGATCTCTACTACGTCCAGAACTGGACGTTTATTATGGATATCAAAATCCTCATAAAAACACTCGCTGTAGTTGTTAATGGTCGCGGAGCTAAGTAGGTGTCACAACCACGGCCCAAGGTTGCGATTGTACACGACTGGCTTACCAATATGGGCGGTGCCGAACCACTCGTTCTAGAACTCCACAAATTATACCCAGATGCACCTATTTATACTTCGGTGTATGATCGAAAAAAGATGACTGCATTTGCGGATTGTGATGTCCGCACCACCTATTTGCAGAGGCTCATTCCGAGATTTTTGCGCTACAAACACATTCTTTGGCCAGTACTGCGCGCACATGCGTTTCGAAGGCTCGATATGTCTGAGTATGACCTTATTATTTCTAGCTCCACCGCCGAAGCTAAGGCAGTAAAAAAACAACCTGACGCCACACATATTTGCTACTGCAACACACCAACCAGATATTACTGGAGCCACTACAAAGAGTTCAAAGAGAGCTTCCATTTTGGCATATTCAACATCTTTATAAAGCCGGTTATCCCTCCATTTGTCTGGTGGATGCGTAAACTAGACTTACAGGCTGCTGCTGGCGTTGATTACTTTATAGCAAACTCCAACGAAGTTAAGCGACGTATCAAAAAATACTACGGACGTGACAGCACCGTCATCTTCCCTGCGGTTGATGTTGAACGATACATCAACGCGCCCAAAGACGCCTTAGTCCAAAAGCGCAGCGGCTACATAATGTGGGGTCGTCATGTGCCATACAAAAAATTTGATCTTGCAATTGAGGCCTGTAACCTGATTGGCGCAAAACTTACCGTTGTTGGTACGGGTCCAGAAACTGAAAAACTTAAAAAGCTGGCAGGCCCAACCGTAACATTTACTGGCCGAGTTTCTGACGAAGAACTTGTGAAGCTTGCTCACGGTGCCGAAGTGTTCTTGTTCCCTGGCGATGAAGACTTTGGTATAGCCCCCGTCGAAGCTCTTGCAGCGGGCACACCGGTCATCGCCTACAATTCTGGCGGGGCGCTCGATTACATTATTGAAGGGAAGACCGGCGCGTTCTTTAATGAACAATCAGTTGAAAACCTAGCGGCTGCACTTCGTGCGTTCGATCCTACCGAATATAAATCGGGTGATCTTCAGTCATTCGCAAAAAAATTCACACCTGAACGTTTCCGCACTGGGGTCAGTACATACATCACACACAATACTTGATGTAGATATATTGACATATTTTTGTATAAGTGCTATAATTTATAGGCTTTGTTGAGCATCCACTATTCGTGTTATGCCCAAAGTACCTTAAGTATGTAGTGTGTATGAGGTGAGTATCTG
>JAGOUG010000036.1 GCA_018061375.1 Candidatus Saccharimonadota bacterium | reverse complement strand
CCTGGGACTTGGTGGTAGTGGCGCAGGGTCCAGCGGCCATAATAAGAGTATGGACGGTATGAAGGCGGGTGGAGCTGATAAGACGCCGTCAATGCTACGCGGGATGGATGGTGACTCATCTCCACACGCCACAAACAGCCACACACCAGATAAAGCGGGGGGTGTGAACCCAAGTGCAGCCGATTCAGCAAAAAAAATGGCTATGAAAAAAGTCGGTGAACACAGCCAGGCCGCAGCTGACGCAATAGATATTGCCGATAAAGGACAGAAGATTGGGCGGACTCTGAGCGGTGACGGCACAGCAGCGGCATCACTTGCAAAAGACGTAGTCTCAGACCCAAAAGGCACAGCCGAGCTCGCGGGTCGCACCGGAAAATACTTTGCGTTATTTTTTGGATTCCAAATACTGTTAGTGGTGGCAATTGTTGGGGTTTTGTTTTTTGGAGTATATAAGGTATATCTTACTGCAAAAGAAGCAGCATCAAGCCCGACGGCAGCAGCATCATTGGCATTCAGCCTCAACGGTGACATGGCCTCCTATCTTGCAGAAGCCGTTACACAGCTTACTTATGAACGTGATATAGCAACAGCAAAAGCCGAGGGACGGGTGTTTGCACAAGAGGGCCCCAACAAGAACTTCGACCTTTCGGCGCATGAGGTAAACCCAGAAACAAAAAAAATGTATGACGCCTGGGATAACGCAGGAATTGCTGAGAAGTTTTTAGATGAATATAACGCTAAGATCGTACCCAATGGAACGAAAGATCGTCAAGTTGAAAGCTTTGATGCATCTGCCTGGGACTTATATATAGGCAGCAAGAATATTGGCTCACTCGATAGCGACCGTGCACAAGCAGCAATCGGTACCTTTACAGAAGATGCCACCCACTGGAAAGATATATACATGCGAGCCAGCTTTAAGGGTGCGAGCAAAAAGAGTTTTGCAGTAAAATCGCACAAGCTTGAGCTTCCAAATTCAGAAAAAAATCTTGATAAAAGCCGGGAAAATGTAACAAAAAAACTCGTAGATGACACACTCACTCCAATCACCACTAAGTCACGTACGTACTACGAGTGCCTCATCAAGGGCGAGGATGCCTGCCTTAAGCTTGGACTCGGTTCGAAAGAGGCTGCTAATAATAGTTCTGGCTCTCCCGCCAGAAATACAAAGGAAGAAAAGCTGCTTTATAAAAATTTCAGTGAAGGCAAGCTCGCTACGTTTGCTAAAACTAAGTCAGACGAAATCGCTGGAGAATCTAGTACGTACAAGGGCAAGTCAAACCTTGCAGCGAACATTATTACAGACACTTCTGACACAGTACTCTCGAGCGTTTTACCCGAAGAAAATTCCGGATCAAAAGAGCCTAACCCTGAGACTTTATTACAAATGTACGACAGGTTCCAGACTGCTCTCGATAACGAAAATTACAGCCGCGTAGTATACGACAGAACTAGCAACCAGAGCGTAGCGGGCTCTATGAATTACTTTGTGGCTGGGGGTCAGCTACTGAATAACGAGATGGGTTTACTGGACAGCTGGGCGTTTACTGAGAATCTTAGTGTACTTGAAGAATCTCCGATATTCAGAGCCTCTGTTCTGGGTAACTCTGGGGTATTTGCGCAGTCTACAAGTTCAGCAAATAATCAATCCTGCCAAAAAGTGTATGACGACGAAGCACCAGTGAAGAAGGCGGGTGAAGAAGACCCTGAACGGCCAATAAAGTCATCTTCCTGCTTTAAGCAAGCGCTCGTTCCAAATATCGCCGAGTTCAAACAAGAGAAAGACTTAAACGTAATATATAAGCAACTCGAAGAACGAAGAGATCAGCTTGACAATCCCGAAAGTAGTGGAGGTGGGTGGTGGGGAGATATCGGCGAGCGTATAAAGGGCTTGACTGAGGGCACAACCCGTACATCTCCGGTTGCGACTGTATCAGTGAATATCGATCCAAGCCTTTCGCCAGATTTAGATGCCTACAATAACCAAGTATATGGAGTGGCGCGGACTGGTGCTGAAATAAACGGTGAAGCATATGACACTATGAAGATGGCAGCGGATTCTATATGGAGTAGTGCAGGAGTAGACGAAACCTATAGTACGGGTGGTAAGTACCTTAATAAAGAGGAGGTCGCACAAAACTTTCGGTACGCACAGAAGATGGAGAAGTTACAGTTTGCAAACAAGTCGCTATCGACTCGTTTATTTGCAATTACAGATTCTAAATCACTAACCGGGAAACTCGCGCTTCTCACGCCAACAAACCGTGATGATGGTGCAAAAAAGACGCTTGCTCTATTTAGCCCAACGAATCTGACGAGTGCAGTGGCTAGTAGAATGATGCCGGCAACATTTGCACAAACGGCCGAAGATCCAAACCCTACTAATGCCGCAGTGATTGGAATAGGAGTAGGTGATCCAGTCAATTCGCAGTCGAGCAAAGAACGTTGGGATTCTAATAACTGCGCGGCGGGAGGCCCTACACAAGAATCAACCAAACCAGATGGCGTACCATTTACGCTTCCTTCAAAAACTAATGTCTGCAAAAGGGATACTATGGTTGCCAGGTACGCTACCTGCTACCTTACGGATGAAGAGTGTGATCCAGGGGCGGGAGCAACACAAACCAGTGATTCAACTACACCGGGGGCAATATCTGCGGATAGTAGTGGAACACCATGTTACGCCGGAACTGAAGACTTGGGAATTAGGGATGATGCATATACAAAAGGTAACCGAATTAAAATTCGTCTCTGTGCGGTCAATAGTATTGCAGGTACATCTGAAGAGTCTACAGGTAAGGTGCCTGGCGCAAACGGCAGAGCACTTGTTAGTTCAATAGCCTCAGAAGCGTGGCAAAAACTTGGTGAACTTGCAAAAGCCCAAGGAGTACCACTGACGGCAGGTAGTAGCTGGCGCACGATGGCTCACCAGCAACAATTATGTGACGATGATGATAAGTGCCCTGGGGGTGACTATAACGATGTTGCGAAACCAGGAACATCAAATCACCAGGCAGGTACCGCAATAGATATTAGCCAGATCTACCAAGCTACAAGCGGACCTGCAAGTGGCAGAACATGCTCTAACCCACAAACAGCAAGTAATGCGACCTATGTTTTTGTAGCTGCAAACGCTCGTACTTTTGGATTAAAAAACTACGCGAATGAAGCCTGGCACTGGGGGACATCAGAGTCATGTTAGATATACTAAGAAACATTACAAAAAGATTCTTCTATGGGATTAGTATTGTAATACTACTGTGGTCATTTCTCGTTATCGGCCCGCCTAGTATTACCTCTACACGCTCAATCTTTGCTATAAACGAATGTGATAAATATGCTATCGACAAAGGCTCAATTTTTACTGATAGCAAACTGTGTGCAGACCCATGTGAGGATTCTACTACTGCCGCACCAGCCACAACACCGAATACACCCGGATCTGTATTTATACTCGGCGATTCAATAGGGCAGGGAATTACAGGTCCACTCGGTACGGCACTCGGTGCCGGTTGGTCAGCCTCTGGTAACACGCGTGTTGGTCGTCCACTTTCTGAGGGTATAACAGAGGCAAACAAGGGTGAGGCGGGACTAAAGTCTGCAAAATATATTTTGGTAATACTAGGAACAAATAACCTGGGTAATAGTACGAACGAAGCTGATATCTCTACGTTAATGAGTACACTTAAAGCACAGAACTCTGGTGCAAAAGTATATTGGCTCAAGGCAAACGTAACTCGTTCCGACCTGAAAGATAAGGTTGCTCCATACAATCAACTTCTACAAGCTAGTGGCGCAAACCTGATAGACAATACCGTTGCACTGAGTGCTGATGGGGTTCACCCCGCAGATTACACACAGCTTGCCGGTTCAGTCTCTCAGGTTCTAAAAGGAGGCACGCCAACTACACCCACACAGCCCGGTAGTTCAAGTGCACAGGATCTTGCAAAACAAATGCTCAGCAACACAAACATTACGTATTGGACTAATAATGGAGTAAATACACGTGATGTTGTGGTTGCGCTTTCTGAAGGAAAAAAAGCTTACACCACTGCAGCAAATGCGACCAATAAAGAGGCTGATATTAATGTTAATATCCTGAAGTTTATTATTGAGGTTGCAGGTTCGAACAAAATAATGGTTAATGCGCTAACTGATAAAAGCCACAGTAATGGATCAAACCACTACAAGGGGTTGGCGGTGGATCTAGACAATAATGGTGGTAATAGTGCACCGACATCAGTACTTGATCCGGTTGCCGCAAAATACGGTGGCACACGCAATAGCGAGACTACTCATTGGCACTACGACTTCACAACCAGTGTTGACACAACTACTACAACCGCGCCAGCTCCTGCGCCATGCTGCTCAACCGGACAATCAAGCGGAGCCACAACAACAAATTCAACCGGGGCGGAAAACTTACAGGCGTTTGTAGATAAATATGGAAAAATGGCATTTGAAACCGGCAAGAAGTATGGGATTCCGTACGAAGCAATTCTTGGTCAGGGCTCAGTTGAAAGTGCAAATGGAAACTCAACCCTAACTAAAGAGGCTTTTAACTTCTTTGGAATAAAAGCCGGGTCGGCCTGGAAGGGCCCTGTTTGGACTGGAAAGACAGGTGAAGAAAATGCTGATGGTTCGGGCTACACCGTAACAGCTGCGTTTCGTTCTTATCCAAATGCCCAAGCAGGTTTTGATGGTTATGGAGAGTTTATTACAACCAACAGCCGTTATAAAAATGCCCTCAACTACCCAAGCAACCCCGAGCAGTATATAATTGAACTTAAGAAGGCGGGGTATGCTACCGACACAGCGTATGTTAATACTATTACAAGGGCTACCCAGCAGGCTACAAACTACATCAAATCTAAAAATATGTTCCCTCCTTCATCGGAAGTTGTCTTTGACACGGCACCCCCAAGCCCAACTGGGTCAAGCGGTGGTAGTGGTGGTTCTGATTGTAAAACAGGCGAAACAACACAGCCAACCGGTGATGGCAGTGTTGAATCAAACAAACAAATTGCGAAAAATCTACTCATTCAAAAGGGTCTGTCTGATACTGAATGGCAATGTCTCGATAAGTTGTGGACGCGTGAATCAGGCTGGAGGCAAGATGCAGACAATCCAAGTAGTAGCGCGTACGGTATTCCACAGGCACTACCAGGTGAGAAGATGGCATCAGCGGGTGCAGACTGGAAGACAAACCCACTTACGCAGATTAATTGGGGTCTCGGTTATATAGAGGGGCGCTATCAAACCCCGTGTGGTGCCTGGGCTCACAGTGAAAGCGTAGGCTGGTATTAATATGAATAGATTTCAGTTATTTATACAGAGACTTGGAAAGAAACGACTACTTGTATTCGTCCTGGTCATTATAGTTGTTGGTTCTGGCATATACCTACTTACACGCACGAAGCCTATTCCCGTAGGTAGTACATATACCGTCTCAGATACTGTTATTACTAACACCCAGCAACCACAGATGACTAAATCCGGAAAAGCAGTATTCTTTACTGGTAGTAATCAAGCACAGATAGTGCCACAAAACACAAAAGTACCGACAACTCTTTCACTCATTACCGAGACCCCGTACCAAAACCCTCTGGAATCATATTACGACGAAGAGAGTAAGAGTCTACTTCTTTCAGTTGAATATACTGGCCAAGATCAGATATTTAATCTGCCAGGTATTAAGCCAGGAATACAGTGGTTAGTATTACAAAAAAACAAACAACCACTTGTAATTAACTCTAAGCAGAATCAGACGCTAGATGCCACAATTAGTGGGGGTATCGTGTACGGACTCACTGTTGAAGATAGTAAAACATATAACTTATATTCGTATTCAATTAAAACAAAAACAACTACAGTATTAGCCCGTAATATACTTTCAAACAGTGTTATTGGCGCAACAAAAAATTCTGTGGTCACCCGCGAACCTAACGGTACAGTGGTTATATATTCAAACAAAGGTAAAGAACTAGCTAGTTCTAAACTTGCCGGGAGTGTAATATACGACGGAACTACAAATGTGTTTGTTAATATTAATGATGATATCGATCGGAAGAATTATAAACTTACAGTATTTAGTGGCGAAAACGGTAAAGAACAGGAGTCTACCAAGATCCCTGATCGATATATTTATGTATCTGGTGGATATGTATTTAGTATTAACCAAAAAAGTCGCCCCGAAAGCCTTGTCGTGTACGACCAAAAGACCCTACAAGGCACAAGACATCCACTAGTACTCGATAACACACCGAGTGAAGATGCTATAACATCTGTTGTTGTGTTGGAAACTAAACCCTTCACGTTAGGTATATTCGGTTCGTCAAACTCGCTACAACTTGCTTCCGACGACTCTAAATATATAAACTCGTTACCTGAATACAAGTATCCATTCTTCTCTTCGGATAAGGTTGGGGGAACATTAATTGAATCTTACCCTGGGTCTATAAACGTTGTACTCACAACCGATATAAACAATATCAAACAGTCACTAGATGATCTTAAAACCTCATGCAACTGTGATGTAAACCAGCTTTCGAAGACATGGGTTAGTAATAAAGTACTATCTGAAGAGTTTGAATAGAGCTAGCTCTTTAGTGGCATCACAATGTGTTGGTAGCCCGGTTGTGTTTCTGAGGTTAGTACACAAGGGCTAATAGCGCCGCTGAAGCGGAAGGTTACTGTATCGCCCTCAAAACAGTTAAGCGCATCAGTAAGGTAGCGAACATTGACTACTACTTCGCCAGACCCAGAAATTTTTCCGGTAATACTTGAGGTGTTATCACCAACCTGACTTGCCACAGAGCTAACTACAAGATTTCCATCATTCTCAGAAGCCTTTAGAGTTATACTGCCGCCGCTTTCTCTCGCAAACAGGCCTGCGAGCTTTGCTGCTGTCGAAAGCTCTTCACGCGCGATTGTGGCGGATATTTCACTCGTTTCTGGTATGAGCTGAGAATACTCTGGGTATTGGCCTTCAATAAGCCGACTAACGAGGATTGTATCTTCACACAGAAGTCCAAACTGACCGTCTTCAAACTGTAGTGTGACTGATTCTTCAGATGTATCTTGGAGAATCTTTTGCACATCTTGCAGGGTAGAGGTGGGGACAATTGATTTTTGGATCTCTGACTGGCAGCCAATCTGAGATTCCGCTAATCGGTACCCATCTGTTGCAGCAATATATACTTCTTTATCTATAGTGTGGAACAATACACCACCGAGTACCGGTCGTGTATCATCATGAGAGGCGGCGAGCATCGTGCGGGTGAGTGCTTGTTGAAGTGATTTTGTTGAAACGGTCAGTGTCTCTTTAGAGCTAATTGTCGGGAGGGCAGGGAATTCATCAGCGGCAATACCCTGTATATGTGAACTGTATGATCCTGCTGTTATAAAGAGTTTATTCTTCTCAAACACCAACTCAATTGTTTCGTTCTTCGGTAACTGAGAGATGAAATCTGTGAATAAACGTGCCGGCACTGTTACTGAACCTTCTTGATCAACCTTACCTCTGGCGGTATGGGTGATGGCCACCTCTAGGTTTGTGGCTGCGAGTTCTAAAGAACCTTTATGAGCTGTCAGTAATATATTAGAAAGAATAGGTAATGGACTTTTGGTAGAGGCAACCCTAGAAAGAAGGGTGAGTGCTTTATGTAAATTTGATTGTGTTATTTGTATACGCATAATTTCTCCTTAGTTATATACTGCTATTATTTCTGTCTTCTTATTTTTTAAACACTTAGTAGTAATAGTAGGCTGTGTGGATACTGGGTATAACCACCCGTTTCCTATGATGTCAGCAGCCTGTCTGATGGTGTGGATTGTCTGTCTAAGAGTTGGGGATTGAACACCGTATTTACCCACAGTGGTGTAGTATGTTGTCTTATATTGAGTATAAGTCTGACTTGTCCCCAAAGTTGTTCGAGCTGTACCCACAGTTTGTACACATTTTTTACCCATGTAGTTTCTCCCTAATTTCTTGGACGTGTTGTCTCATTACAAAATCCTGTCCAACTAATGTCTCAATTTTATCTACTGAATGGATAGCAGTAGTATGATCTTTTCTACCGAGCTCAACAGCAATTTTTGGGAAGCTCATGTGTAGCTCACTTCGTAGTAGGTACATTGCAACCTGGCGGGGTGTCACAATATCCTTATCTCTTTTTGCACTCGTGATATCGGTGAAATTAATATCAAAGTGATTGGCGGTTTTTTCTATAATGCTTTTTGGGGTAATGTGTCGTGGGCGATTTTGCTTACCTTTTAGTAGTGCCTGGGCGGTAGCAATGTCTGGCTCTATGTTTCTGAGTTCACAAAACGCCAACAGTTGATTTAATGATCCTTCGAGTTCTCGGATGTTCGTCTGAATGTTTTTTGCCAAAAACTCAACTACATCATCAGCCAGGGCAACCCCAACACTCGCGGCTTTTGCCTGTAAAATTGCCTGCCGTGTTTCAAGGTCTGGTGGTTGGATGTCTATTGCCATACCCCATTCAAAACGGCTCCTGAGCCGTTCTTCCAGAGTTGGAATAGCTTTTGGTGGCTTATCACTGGTTAAAATTATCTGCTTATTTGCCTGATGGAGTGCATTAAAGGT
>JAGOUG010000035.1 GCA_018061375.1 Candidatus Saccharimonadota bacterium | reverse complement strand
CGCCTTATCTGCACCATTGAGCGTATCTTTGCCAAGATCTATTTTAACTTCTTCAGCAGCAGCAAAATCGATGTCGAGCTCAGTGGCAATCGCCTTAGTGAAAGCACGGCCACCAATACCAAACATTCTCGTGCCCTGGACTCCCCCATCATCTACAACTGCAATATCGGTTGTTCCGCCACCAACATCAATCAAGATTGCTGTGAAGTTACTAGAAGCATCTGTACCAATTACCGCACGAGAAACCGCAAACGGCTCAGCCGCTACTGCCATTAAATCAAGGTCAAGCTCGGAGGCTGTTCGTTCAAGCGCACCAATATGGACCATTGGAGCAAATGCGGTATAGAGCTGAATAACCGCTTCTTTACCCTGAAAGCCAATTGGGTTACTTACCTTGTAGGTATCTATATGAATAGACACTATCGCACTATTAACTAGCTTTACTTCGACACCTTTTTTACCTGTTTCGAGCTCTAACTGTTTTTGGGCGCGTTCGAGTGTTCTGGCCTGTGCCCTGTCTATAATCAGTTCAATTTCAGCCACATCAAGTGGTTTTTCAGGGTTTGGACGACGATACTTTACAGTAGTAGTAAGGCCTTTTACAAGCTCACCAGCTATTCCAATAACTGCTTGGCGAGCACTGACGCCGGCCATTGTTTCTGCCTGCGTCAGAGCTTTTTCACAATTACCAACTACGCCAGCGATGTCTGATATTGCACCAGATTGCATATCGCTGAGGCGCTGATGTGCACGGCCAACGCCAATAACCTCTAGTTCATCACCATTCACTTTGGCAATTACTGCCTTAACAAATTCAGTTCCAACATCAAGCCCGACAATTAGCTTGTCTGAACCGGCACCAACCGGAAGTTTTTTTGCAACGCTTTTGTAACTTTTCAAATTCTTAATTTTATCAAGCATAATCAGATTAAGTATACCTGCATTGCCAAGGTTTTGAAAGGTCGGTAGTATTAACTATAGTTATGAAAAACCTTGAATGCCCACTCCAGCCTCCAGAATATGAAAGCTTAGATTCACTTGTACTACGTATTGAGGGTGAAAACGGTCATGCCTGTTGCCTAATTCTCGAAGATCACCGAGAGAAATTTACGTCATTTCCTGGATCGTCAGGCAACCATCAAGCATGGCCGGGTGGTTACTTTGACCATGTAACTGAAATTATGAATATTGGGTCAATACTCTATCACAACCTTAATAGTCTTAGAACTTTGCCCTTTAGTGAATCTGACGTACTCCTGATTACGTTTCTGCACGATCTTGAAAAACCATTTAAATATACATATGACGATAATGGGATGTTTGTTATAAATCCTGAACTTAGAACGAAAGAAGCAGGTGAAGAATTTAAGGCACACCAGATTGCCAAGTACGGAATAGTACTAAACGATATGCAGGCTAACGCACTTGAATTTGTTGAAGGCATCAGAGATGACAAGTACCGCAAAGATTCAAGAGTAATGGGTGAGCTTGCGGCTCTCTGCCATATGGCAGATGTTTGGAGTGCACGCGGCTGGTATAATCATCCCCTACCTGAAGATGATGAGTGGACCGGAGCCGCACGAATAAACCCAGGTGCATCTGCAGTACGCTTAGAAACAGAATTTCCACAAAGAATATAGTCTCGTCACACGGCCTCGTGTTGTCTACTTATTCTTAGCTTTCTTTTTTGTTTTTCGATCACCAATCTTTCCATTTTTACCTATAGTGTATTTAAGGCAGTCCCCTGCGATAATACGCGCCACGCAATCACGTGTTGCTGCAGCCGCATGACATGGTACTTCAAAACCTGAATCAGGATCATACGCCATAGTTGGTGCACGTCGAATATCTTCACCATTTTCAATAACCTGTTGCGTCATATATTTTGCAACTGTTGGCACGTCAATGCCGTTCATCCAATCGGTAAAATCTACATTCCGCAATTCACATGGTTTACAGGTAGTTTTGGGTTCTCTATTAGGTAACGTCATATTCTTGCTCCTCTATTAACCCGTATTCTACGCCGAGCAGAGCAAAATGCAACCATTAGAACTACACTAAAATTGCTTTTATGCGTCGGATGCCCGCACTCGAGCTTTCTTCTTTTTGGATTTTGAATTTTTTACCATCTTCAAATAGCTGCAGGGTATGGTCTACGTGCGGACCACCGCAGATTTCAAAGCTGAATGGTTCCTGGGCGCCATCGGCAATCATTTTGTATACCTTCACGGTATCGCCGTATCTATCACCAAATTGACCGAGTGCACCTTTTTCTTCTCGGGCAACTTTTGTAGGGTACTCTGCCCAGCTAATTTTGAGGTCTTTGCTGATCTGTTCATTCACAATGTTCTCAACTTCATCAAGTTGCTCACGGGTCACTTTTTCTGGGTGAGAAAAATCAAATCGGAGCCGTTCTTCGGTAATATTAGAGCCACGTTGAATAACGTGGTCACCAAGAACATCGCGAAGCGCTTGATACATAATGTGGGTCGCCGTATGGTATTTTTTATGCTGTAACGTCTGGCCGCCAAGCCCACCCTTAAAGGTGCCTTTGGTAGCAGTTCGAGAGCGCTCTTTTTGTGCTTCCATAGCACTATCAAACTCGCTCTTCCAGTCATCGCTCAGTGGTACGCTCTTAATAGCACACTCCTCAACCGTGAGTTCTCTCGGGAAACCGTAGGTGTCATGTAGCTTAAATACGTCAAAGCCGGTAAGTGTAGATACGGAGATCTTCTCAAGCTCTCTGAGGCCCTTTATAAGAGTTTGGCGGAATATCCTCTCCTCTTTTTCAAGTGTCGTAAGTACAGCCTCAAAACCTTCGGTAATCTCAGGATAATCCTCTCCGTAAATCTCTTTCACTACTGGTGCAATCTGAGTTGTCAGGTTCTGACTAATTCCGAGGTCAAGACCAAACTTAATTGCACGGCGCATAAGGCGTCGTAGTACATACCCCTGACCAGTGTTACTCGGTACTACACCATCAGTCGCCAGCCAAACCGAAGACTTAATATGATCGGTAATCACCCTAAATGCCTTAGTGTGCTCATCGTACTTTTTACCAGTTATCATCTCGATCTGTTTGTTAATCGGTTTTGCCAAATCAATTGCAGAAATATCGGGCTTGCCTAGTGAGGCCATAGCAAGGCGCTCAAGACCAGCCCCTTGGTCAATATTCGGCGCCTTCAGTAGAGAGAATTCTGTTGGAGAGTTCTTTCGGTACCCCATAAATACGTTATTACCAATCTCGGTGAATTGAGCAGAGTCAGATGCAGGGTGCACCTTACCGAGTGCTGGATCGTGATACTCCTCACCAAAATCAAAAAACATCTCAGAGCAAGGACCACAAGGGTCTCCGACTGGTGTACCATTTTCATCACCACCCCTGGACCACCAGTTTTCTTTACCATCATACAAGAATATGCGGCCACCTTGCATGCCGTTTTTATCACCATCCTCACTCGAGCCAATTTCAACTACCTTTGCGTCAACACCACGATCAGTAAACTCTTTAATCCAAAGATCCACTGCCTCAGTATCTTTCGGAATCCCGAGCTCCTCATTTCCGATATAGGTGGTCACATATACTCTGTATGGATCAAGTTTGATTACATCAAACAGGAACTCGGCAATCCACGGGATCTCCTCAGCTTTAAAATAATCACCAAGCGACCAGTTACCAAGCATCTCAAAAGAGGTCAAGTGCTCACTGTCGCCGACCTCGTCTATATCAACCGCACGAAACACAACCTGAGAGTCAGTGATTCGTTTAATGCCACCCGGGTACTCCTCCCCCAAAAGATACGGAACCATAGGTTGCATCCCTGAACCGGTAAATAAAGTAGTCGGGTCATCTTGAGGGACAAGACTCGCTCGAGGCACAACAGTGTGACCTCGGTCTTTGAAAAACTGCAGGTAAGCTCTTCTAATCTCTTTGGCTGTCATACTCATGGTTTGTAGTATAACAGAGGTAACTCGTATTGAAAAGTAATCGCATGAGGCTCCATTACTATTGACAATTATAATATAAAGTGCTATTATGTGCATGTCACCAACCGGTGGCCGCTTAACAATTGGGGAAGAAACCTTGACCGCAAAAGTCAACACAACTGTTGCCGCCGATCCTGAGGGCGAATACGTTCCCATCAGGAAGGCCTTCTTGGCTGCACTGTTCGTCGGGCTGTGGGGTGGTGTCTGCTTCACCAGCTTCGTGGCGGGTGCAATCGTCATGGCGGCATTCGCTGGAATCATCACCATCACCGGAGGACTGATGTTCCTGGCGTGGATCATCCACGACGTGGCAATTGGTGTGATCAATGATGTGTTCATCTTGCTCGAACCCAAAACCGAGGAGTAGTTCCTTTGGCCTAGCTTGTCGTGACAGACTAGCCCTGCTACTGCAGGGTGAAGTAAGAAGTTCGCTCTCACGCGAATGTCTGTAGACTATCTCTTCTTCAACAAGTTTTACCGTGCGATGTGCACACCAGAATATATTTTGGTGTGCACCGAGTTTGAGCCCTGCGCTCCTCGCCTCGCACGGTATTTTCATACCCAAAAATAGTGCTCGTGCTTGAACAACTGAGCGTCTGCTGTCATCATAGTCTTCATAACCAGGAGATACGATGGAACTACGGCAAGGGCACAGAAGTGATACAAATAATGTTGAGATTACATTTGAAACCACCAGAGAAGCTGGATTATATGACATCGCACGATACAGGCAGTTTGATCCGCGATCAATATCGTTTAAGAGAGCTATTACGCGTCTTGCGAACGGCTCCGAAACTGTCATCCAGCTAGTAGAAAAGCCCTCAAAACTCAGAAGAGCCGGTCAGGCTCTGCTCGCGCTAACACCAGACACCGTGCCTGCATATTACGATGGTAATAGTCACCTCCCTACAGGGGCAGCGCAGCAACTTAGCTACCAAAGTGCAATGGACATGGGAAGTCAAATATCTCAGTTTCTTGCACCAGCGACTGACGCTGAAGAACGTTACATTAGATAATTACACCGCCACCAGTGCAGACATCGCCATCATAAAAAACCGCAGACTGTCCAGGGGTAAGGGCTCTGATTTCGTCTTTCAACTGAACGGTAAGGATATCCCCAACCTCTGAAATTGTGCAACTAATGAGTGGTGCTCTGTGACGGGTACGAACTTGAAATTGGTAGTTATTAGATGGTATTTGGTAATTAGGATTAATCCAGTGCACATCTGCAACATTAAACTTAGACTGCCATAACACGCCATCATTTATATCCGTGGTAACGTAAACCTCGTTCTTAGTCATATCTTTACCGATAACGTAGTAGGGTATACCGCCACCAACGTCGAGACCGTGACGCTGGCCAATTGTGTAGAATATTGCACCCTCATGCTGCCCAATAACCTCTCTAGTAGCTGAATCAATAATTGAGCCTGGTACGGTTGTCACGTAATTTTTTAGAAAATCTTTTATACCGATCTGGCCAACAAAACAAATTCCGACAGAGTCCTTCTTGGCTGCAGTAATGAGTCCTAGGTCTGCCGCTTTTTTGCGGACATCCGGCTTCTTCATGCCACCAAGCGGGAATAATGTTTTACTAAGCGCCTCCTTTGTAACCCTGTACAAAAAGTACGTCTGATCTTTATTGTCATCAACCGCTCTGAGTAGCTCTCCGTTTACGGCGCGGGCATAATGTCCGGTCGCAATCATATCAGCACCATCTTCAAGTGCGGCTTCTAAAAACAGCTTGAATTTAACTTCCTGATTACACATTATATCGGGGTTCGGTGTACGCCCAGCCTGATACTCGGCAATCATATAGTCAACAACTTTTTGTTTGTACTCCTTCTGAAAATCATAGATTTTAAAGGGAATACCAATCTGCACGGCAACTCGTTTTGCATCAGCCAGATCTTCACGCCACGGGCACTTAAAACCAGGCAAATCTTGCGCCCAGTTCTTCATAAAAACACCAGTGACGTTGTAACCTTGCTCTAAAAGCAGGGCAGCCGTAACTGAGCTGTCTACGCCCCCGCTCATACCAACAAATACACGCTTGCTCATGCACTAAACCGAGAGAACAACAGTTTTGCTGGTTCAGTTAAAGATATATACCATCCGTATGGGCTCAGGAACCAACTCTTTCTGCCCCAATTTTTATCTTTAGCGGGCGCATTTATTAGTGTTACGTCTGGTCCGAGGGCTTTCTGAAACTCGCGGTTCACTCTGCGCTGGTGGTAATCACTTGTAACCAAAATTATTGTTGAATCATCCCCAATAATTTCCTTGCTTTTTTCAGCATTTTCTTTGGTATCACGAGAATACTCATCAAGTGATATTGCCTCTGGTGGCACACCGCGAGAGGCCGCAGTAGCCATCATTACCTTGGCATTACTGGCACTATTTGGATCTGCGGCTGCACCAGAGAAGATGAGTCGCGGTGCATAACCCTTTTGATATATATCAATCGCGTGCATTGCCCTCCCCTGGGTATCGCCACCACTTACCGCTACAATTGCATCGGCCTTCACAAGTTGGTCAGATATTGGTAAATACAAGCTAATGAGCACCACGAATAGCACGACTATGCCACACACAAATATAATCACCGAAGCCAAGCTCTTCATATGCTTTTATTATACCAATAAACGATGCTTTTGTATGACGTCCGTGATGGTTGTGACTGCTTGTGCAATATTAGTTTCGGTAGTACCCCTACCTAGGGTGAGTCGTAGGCTTGCACTTGCATCGGCCTCATTTAGACCAAGGGCAATAAGTACATGGCTCGGTTCATCACTACTTGCAGTACACGCACTACCGGTAGCTGCCAAAATACCTGCTTCATCAAGCTCCATAACCAACCGTTCACCATCTACGCCAGGAATACAAATATTAAGATTATTGGGGAGTCGTTTAGTCGCATCACCATTGAGACGAATCTGCGGTAGATTATGCGATAGTGTCGCAAATAATGTCTGGGTCAGTTCTAGCAACCTGTCGGTTTCACCCCTTTTAGAGTTTTGAACTTTCTGCAACATAGTCGCAAAAGCAACCGCATTACCTACATTTTCTGTCCCGCTTCTGAGGCCACGCTCCTGGCCTCCACCACTTATTATAGGTTTTAGGTGCACAGACTTTTCAACATACAAACAACCACTCTGTTTTGCACTATAGATCTTACCTCCATTAAGGGTCATTAAATCTACACCGAGTCGTGAAACGTGCAGATCTAGATAATTTGCTGCCTGACAGGCATCGGTGTGTACATACAAAGGCATGGTATTGCCAGACGCTAGTCTTTGTGTTCTGACACCATTTACGAGCTCTGTGAGCTGTTTTATTGGCTGTATTGTACCTATCTCGTTATTTGCATACATAACGCTAATAAGCGCTGTCTGTGGCGTTATCAGTGATTTAAGCGTATCTACATCAATTAGCCCCTTGTTCGTAACGGATACAACAGAGTAATCGTATTGTTTTGCTGGCTCGAGTACAGATTCATGCTCTACTGCTGAAACAATCATGTGCGCACCAGGGTAAGTCTGCATCACTCCATGAATAGCGAGGTTGTTAGCCTCTGTACCGCCTGCAGTAAAAAGTATCTCCTGATCTTTAGAGCCGAGCACATCTGCTACTGTAGCCCTAGCGGCCTCGAGTGTTTTTCTAACTTGACGGGCAGGTTCATAGATTGCTGAAGGATTATAAAACTGAGTATTTAAAAATGGTTGCATAACAGCTATAGCCGCCTCATCCATTGGAGTAGCTGCTGCGTAGTCTAGGTAAATTGTATCCATACTATGTTCTACTATACGGTTATTTAGGCAGTAGCAACAGTTCGGCCATACACGCGGCTACTGACTTCGTGGTAGTACCGCGTCACCGCTAGATCAAAATTTATGAGTTCTTGGCCAGAAAGTTTACTTGAAGATCCGCCATTCACCCGCTTTAAAATGCCGTCCGTACGAATATCATACTGGACGTGAGATGTCCGAACGTTGCCTTCTTGATCTGTCCACTGTTCGTGCCATACCCAGGTGTGAGTATCTAAGCAGAAGAACTTTCTAGTGTGTCCGGCAGGTATATCACCAAGTACCCATGCGCCAACTTCGGCTTCTTTTGCAATATAATCTCGTTCAATTCTTGAATAGTGGTGTGTACCATTAAACTGCGGGAGACCACCGTAGATACTATCAGTAATCTGCTTACCCAGAATAACATTGAGTACCTTACGCAGCACGGTTATTACCTCTGTTTTGTACGCCATATACGCCATAGTGTGCAGCGCCTGCTCGTAACTGTGTAATTTGGTCGCTTACGTGTAATGCTCTGTCTGATACAGCGGCAGAAACCGTACGAGCTTCCGGAGATTCATTATTTACTACTACCAAATTAGAGAGTGTTCCCCGTAGTGGCACTCGGCTCGGCTCAGCTACCGCAGATTCAGGTATAGCAAAGATTTCAGCTGATGGAGCTTTTTCAAAAAATACAGTATCAAGAGAGTCCGAAGAGGCTTCGGGCGTTCTTTGTAGTGCACTTTGTAATGTATGTAACATCTTCTCCTCTCAACTCCGCCAAAAAGTTTGTGATATATATCACATTTTCAGGCTTGTTGATAGTACCACGGAATGGGTGCGGTGTCAAGAAGGGTGTATCAGTTTCTACAACAATTGATTCTATGGGGATTGTCTTAAATAACTCCCGTTGCCAGTCGTGGCTCGTAAACGTTGCTATGCCGTTTATACCAATATATAGCCCCCGCTCTAGCGCTTTTTCTAAGTGCTTCGGCCGATCTGTAAAACTATGCAGAACTCCGCGTATACC
>JAGOUG010000034.1 GCA_018061375.1 Candidatus Saccharimonadota bacterium | reverse complement strand
TCGGCGCAAGCAAAGAATACAAAACGAAGCCTGCGCAGAATGCTGTAAAGGATTTGCGTAATACAGGTATTGTTCCAGATATGATTATGGCTCGTTCTGAAGACGTGGCACCTGCTGGAATTGTTGAGAAGCTGAGTATGTATGGAGGCGTGCCGAAAGAGGCGATTGCGCTGCTTCCAAATGCACCGTCTATCTACCAAGTACCACTGACGCTTGAAGATTCGGGGAGTGGTGAATATATTGGGCGCAGACTGGGTCTGAAAAAGTCAAAACCTAAAAACAAAGAATGGCGTGAATTAGTCGAGTATATTTTGAAACCAAAAACGCAGACGATCCGTGTTGGTATGGTTGCAAAGTATCTAGACAATGAAGACAGTTACTTCTCGGTCGCCGAGGCACTGAGGGCAGCGGGGTGGTCTCAAAACGTATCTGTTGAGATTGTCTGGATTAATGCTGAAGAGTTAGAGTCAAACCCAAAATCTATCAGATCAGTGTTCAAAAAAATTGATGGAATAATTGTGCCGGGAGGCTTTGGTGTACGTGGGGTAGAAGGTAAGATATCTGCCGCTCAGTTTGCGCTTAAGAATAATGTACCGTATCTCGGGCTATGTCTCGGCATGCAGGTTGCAGCAATAGCTGCACTGAGGAACCATGGCTTCAAGGCTGCTAATTCAACAGAATTTGATCCAGAGACTTCAGAGCCTGTTATACATACTATGCAAGATCAGATTGGCAAGGAGGGTACAGGCGGTACTATGCGGCTTGGTGAATATGAATGTACTCTCAGGGGTGGTACAAAAACAAAATCTTTGTATCGTACCGCAGTAGTCAAAGAACGTCACAGACATCGTTATGAGCTGAATAACAAATATGTTCCAATGTTAGAAAAAGAAGGGATCGTTGTAAGTGGAGTTTGGAAGCGGGAGGGGCTTGCCGAGATAGTAGAAAAGAAGGATCACAAGTACTTTATTGCTACGCAGTTTCATCCCGAATTTACATCGCGCCCAAATAGACCCCATCCACTGTTTGCAGGCTTTATTTCTGCATTGAAAAAGTAGCCCACACTTGGTACTATTAACCGTAATGGCCAAATACAAAATATTACTTGTTGAAGATGATGAAGCACTTGCGCAGATGTATCTGATGCGCCTACAGGCTGAGGGATTTGATGTCTCTCATGTTGCGAATGGTGAAGAAGCGCTTTCTGCAGCCGTAAAATACCGACCAGATCTGATTTTACTTGATGCAATGATGCCAAAAATTAGCGGATTCGATGTACTTGATATTCTTAGAAACACTCCTGAAACTGCCAATGTTCGGATTATTATGCTCACAGCGCTTAGTCAGCCGAAAGACAAAGAGCGTGCTGAAAGTCTCGGCGTCGATGATTACCTTGTAAAATCTCAAGTAGTAATTGCCGATGTAATTGAACGTATTAGACACCATTTAGGTAAAGATAAATAGTCATGGAACAAGGCCAAGCCTAAAATATGGAACGATCCCGTCATGAACGGGGTGGGCAACTCAGACTAGTTATGTACGGTGCTGGCGCGCTTTGTATAGCCGCAGTCGCCGAAGTCGGCGTACTTATACTTTCAAAAAACAAACGTACCCCGCAACAACGAGGCGGCTGGGAATATATTGATTTTTCAGAAGATGATAACTTAGATATTCGACAAAAAAACAATGAATTTCCATCCTAAAGACTAAACTTGACTTAAAAACCATATTATGCTAATGTTTAAGATGTAAACAAAGCAAAATAAACATGTCAGAAAATGTTCAAGTACAAAAAGCCGAGTCCACCGTTCAGCAGTCCGAGCAGTACCTTGATATGTTGGCATTAAATCACCCTGATGTTATTGAGCTGAAAGATCCAGAAGTGCAGAGATGTACAGAGTTGTTGATTGCAGAGTTTGGAATAAAATCTGAATTTTTCACAGATAATGAAGGAGATGCACGAGGACTACTACTGGCGAGTATCGCTGCTAACCTGGCTGCATTTGAATCATCTGGTATGGATGCTCGTACAAACCCGGTTGAGTATGAATATATTGCCGACTTAGTTATGGTGATCGCACTTAATTATGTAACAGGCTTTGACGAACTCGTTCATGAAGCGAATGCAGATATGCATGGAGAGGTGACTGAGAGCCAGAAGGCATCGGCTATCGAAAAGTTTAAATCTGTTGAACTATCTAATGCACTTCGTGAAGCGGTCAAGGACAGGGGTTTACTAAATGCTCCAAAAGAAATGATGGGAATCACGGATTTAAATGAAGACGACTACGAGTTAGTAGTGCTTTCTATGTCATCAAATGATGACGATGTGCACCATTATCAACCGGAATTAGATTGGCCGAGTATCGAAGACTATAATATCGATAGAGTTGCGGCGAAGGCAAAAGATAGGGCTGCTACTGAGTTGGGTGAGAGCGCGAAGACCTGGAGGCAGGGTCTATTATCTCGTCGTGAAGCATTTGCAGTAGAGTCAGGTTATCCATTTGTTGGGTCGGCGTTTGCTGACACTCTAGACGGGAAGAAGTACTTGTGTGTTACTGCTGATGTAGCAGAAAGGATTATAGATCGGGATACGACCATGTTAAGAGATTCTGACTATAATAATAGCGCATACGAACACGATTTGGCATATTTACAACACGAATATACACATACGCAGGGCGGTGTATTTCAGACCGAAACATATACAGGCATTGCCCTAGAGGAGCTGCGCGCTGAACACTTTAGTGGCAATCGGCAAGGGTATGTGGATGTTAAGATATTTTCTCAAGATATCGAACTAGTTACTGGTCTGAACTTGCGAGAACTACTTGAGGGTAAAGTTAAGGGTGGTTCTCAGTCTGAGGTATACAGTGAGATTGCCGCAGAAGTCGGACTACATAATTTGATTAAAATCTTGAGTATACTTCCAACAAACTACTACGAAGGTAGTTCAAACAAATTTCAAAAACGCTCGATGGATTTTCTCGGAGGAAATGATGGGGTAATCAGGGGTCTTTTTGATGAGTACACAGCACTGTACGGTGAGGACACCTTAAAAGGTTTTGGAGATAGAATTACTAAAAAATTGTCTGGCTCCGATGATCCAGCGTTCATCCTTAACTACAGGAGAAGGTTCTCTCAGTTCGGTACCCAGCTCTTAGAAAAAG
The DNA here is from genome assembly GCA_018061375.1 of Candidatus Saccharimonadota bacterium. Classification (GTDB taxonomy): domain Bacteria; phylum Patescibacteriota; class Saccharimonadia; order Saccharimonadales; family UBA7683; genus JAGOUG01. The sequence continues at coordinate 6,037 of JAGOUG010000034.1, read as the reverse complement.
AATTTGCTATTTAACAGAAACTTCGACGCGAGGGACTGAGCGGCCGGTGAATGTGCGGACTCTTCGCTTTGTGAAGGTCACGATGCCGTCTTTTGCTGCATGTATAGTAAAGTTTCGGCTGATAAATGTACCTTCGCCAGCACGTTTAGTAGCGCCAACTTGACGTACAATAACTTCGCCTTCGCGTACGGCTTGGCCACCAAAGCGTTTAACACCGAGGCGTTGACCTTGCGAATCTTTGAGGTTTTTACTAGTTCCACCAGCTTTTACATGTGACATATTTTACTTCTTCTCCAACAGTATTAATTCTCTTGCTACGATTTGATCTGGTCTATGATAGATGAGATCATGTTTCGAAGCATGTTTTAGTTCTAAACGATTGTACCCCATATCTGTTAAATGGTCAAGCATTTTCAGGTGTAAGAATGTATTTTGAGGTGTGGACCAGGCGGGGACTGCTACGCATAGTTTCGTACCACTTTTAAGCTGAGGTGAAATGTTCTTCAAAAAATCTTCCGTGATGTGGTTTGACTCCGCCATAACATCTTGGAGCTCTTTTTGGGCGGGGAGGCTAGTGAGTGGTTTGCCAAGATACACTTCGCAGACGACTGCATCTATTGGGGACTGCCAGGTGTAGTTTGTGGCGTCACCCTGCTCAACTTGGTAGGTAGGTGATGGAATTTGGTAGGCGGACTTTAGCCAGTCTAAGTTTGTGGTGGTGTAGGTTACCATTTTTTCTGATAAATCTGTGCCGTACGCCTGGTATCCCATCAGTAGGGCCTCCTGGGGAATTACACCGGTGCCGCAGAACGGGTCTAGTATGGATATCGGAGTATCTTCTTTCACTGTTCCAACAGCTAAATTGATCATAATTTGGGCGAGTTTTGGCGGGAGCATACCAACAAAGGCATCGCGCTTTGGTCGGCCAAAATCACGCTGGGAATAATCATCGATATTTTGCACTGCTGTTGTTTGGGCAATAAGTACGTCAGTACCATTTTTAACGAGTAGTAGTTCACAGCCGAGTTCTGAGGTAAGTTTATTGTATAAAACCTGGGCGCTTTCAAGCGCTTCTGCCTTATTCTCTATAATTCGAACACTCTGGCCGGTTTTTTTGATGACTTTTTTAAGGGTGAGCATCCGTTTGAGCAGCCAATCACGTTGGGCCTTATATCCGTAGACACTGACACCAAATTGAAGTTTACCTTTTGGTAGATACATAAAATGCTCGGGCAGAAATTCTTGGAGGTACACGAAGGCACCTGAAAGGTCGGTAGATTCTAGCCGTTTCAGAACGGTTGCGCTCTTCATTGTTCCACCAAGTTGACGTTGGGGGAGGGGATCCTCTGTACTAACCAGTGCGGCATACTCATCAATTGCCGTAATTGAATCAGCACCAAATAATACCTCGAGTTCAGCGAGGCTCAGTTTTGCTTGTCGACCCAAAATTGCTAGTTGCATATTACACATAAGTATCGGGCATATTACAGATAAGAGCAAGTTTGAAAAAATGCGGTATACTAAAGCGTATTGATGAAACATTATTTACGGAATAATTGGAAGCTCGTATTAAACGTTGTTACCGTGGTTCTACTAGGAACCGCAATTTTTTTAGTACGCAGTGATATTGCTGGAGCGCTCGGCGATCTTGCAAAAATTAATGCGATCGCACTTCTGTTAATGCTGCCGCTTCAAATCCAAAATTACTCTGCCTACGCACACATGTATCAAGAGCTGCTCGCTATGCTCGGTAGTAAGCAACCGTTCAGGCGAATGTATAAAATCTCGCTTGAGCTCAATTTTGTAAACCACGTATTTCCAAGTGGGGGAGTTTCGGGCTTCAGCTATTTTACGGCACGCTTGAAGCCGTTTGGGGTTAGTACTGCCCAGGCGACTCTTGTACAAACACTCAGGTTTGTACTGACGTTTGCAAGTTTTGTGATACTTCTATTTGTAGGACTCTTCATGCTGGCGCTTGGTGGAAGCGCTAGTAATATGATTATTTTAATAACGTGTTCGCTAGCGTTTTTGACGGTATTTTCAATTATTATTGGCGGATACGTTATCAGCAGTAAAAAGCGAATTCATAGCTTCTCGCAGACTATGACGAAGTATGTGAACAGAGCACTTCACGTTATTAGGCCGAAACATCCTGAGACAATTGACCGAAAGCGTGTAGAGCGTGTCTTTAATGAAACACACGATAGCTACCTACTGCTTAGAGAGAAGTTCCCAGAAGTGCGCAGGCCATTCTTTTATTCTATGCTAGCCAATATTACCGAGCTCGCTACGATTTACGTTGTCTACATTGCATATGGGCAGTTTATTAATCCTGGTGCAATAATTATTGCCTATGCACTAGCGAACTTTGCCGGGTTGATTGCGGTGCTTCCGGGGGGGATTGGTGTGTATGAAGGTTTGATGACGGCAGTTTTAATTTCTGCAGGTGTACCTGCAGGATTGGCAATTTCAGTCACCGTTATGTACCGTGTCATCAATATGGCACTCAGTTTGCCAGTTGGTTACTTCTTCTATCACAAGGCGCTGAGAACTCTCGGTACGGCGGAAGAATAATATATGACAGACGTCACGCTTGGAGTAAGTGAAGCAATTGAGCTGATTAATCAAACGCTTGATGAAGCGTACCCGTTTGTTGTAATTGAAGGTGAGGTGGCAAGTTTTAAGGTGAACCAGGGTAAGTTCATCTTCTTTGATATTAAAGATGAATCAAGCACGCTCGGATGTTTTATGATGCTCTTTAAACTTAAGTTTCCGATAGAAGACGGCATGAAGGTACGGATTATTGCCCAGCCCAAACTAACAAATTGGGGCAGGTTTAGTTTAACTGTTCAAGAGATTATGCCGGTAGGTGAGGGTAGTTTAAAAAAGTCGTTTGAGCTTCTAAAAAAGAAGCTTGAGGCTGAAGGGCTATTTGACCAATCTCGAAAGCGCAGTCTTCCAAAGTACCCGGTTTCAATTGGAATTGTAAGTTCATCGCAAGCTGCAGGCTATAAAGACTTCATAAAAATATTGCAGAATAGATGGGGAGGGCTGAAAATTGCACTTGCCGATGTTCCTGTGCAAGGCATGGAGGCACCTACGCAAATTATTGGTGCAATTGCAAAGCTTAATGAGCATCCTGAGCCGTTTGATGTAATTGCAATTCTTCGTGGTGGCGGAAGCGCGGACGATCTTTCTGCCTTTAATCATGAAGATGTTGTTCGAGCGGTTGCCCTTAGTAGAACTCCAACAATTGTTGGAGTTGGCCATGAGATAGATGTCAGTCTGGCAGACTTGGCGGGGGACGTTCGAGCGGCTACACCAAGTAATGCTGCTGAACTACTTGTTCCAGACAAGAATACTGTTATTAAAGAGGCCACCCAGACCGCGACCAGATGTCATGATCAGATAATGGGTTTGCTCGACGAGAACTTGAACCAAGCCGAGATACTACTTGATTCCGTTGAGCAGGCGTGTAGATCTACAATTGATTTGAAGCAAACTGCGCTCCATGCCGTACTCAGAACACTAGTGCAACTCGATCCAAACATGGTACTGCGTCGAGGTTACGGCATTGTCAGGAGTGGTACAAAAACGATTGTGAGCGTAGCGGGTGTTACAATAAAAGACAGTATTTCAGTTCAGCTGAGTGATGGATTAATTGAAGCGGAGGTTAGTAATGTCAACACAAAATAAACAGACGGTTGAGGAGCAAATTGCAGAACTCGACGCGTTACTTGCGTGGTTTGAATCTGACGATGTTACCGTTGATGAAGCGCTTACAAAGTACGAGCGAGCCCAGGTACTTTCAAAAGAACTTACGGCTGCACTGCAAGAAGCCAAGAATAAAGTTGAAGTCATAAAACAAAAGTATTCATAGCGATGTTTTGGCTGATTGCGCTCTGCGTTGTAGTTCCATTTGCATACGTACTTTTATTTGGCGCGCCGTATTTACCAACTAGGAAAACACAGGTAAATCAGGCGCTTGATCTGCTTGACTTGAAAGAAGGGGAGTTACTCGTTGACCTTGGCTCTGGCGATGGGGCGGTACTTGTTGAGGCAGCTAAAAGGGGAATTAAGTGTATTGGCTACGAGCTGAATCCACTGGTGTTCTGTGTAGCGTATCTACGAGTATGGAGATATAGAAAGCTCGTGACAGTACGGCTGCGAAATTTTTGGAAGGTGCCGTTACCGAAAGAAACAAAAGGAGTATTCGTGTTTTTGCTTGATAAATATATGGTTAAGCTTGACCGTAAGTTTGAAACTGAGCTTTCAAAAGGAACAAAAGTTGTAAGTTACACCTTCGAAATTCCCGACAAAAAATCTGTAGAAATGGCTGGTCCTCTAAACTTGTATACGTATTGAACATGTTTGTCTCAGGCAGGATGGTTCTAGCCTCACCAAAACATCTGTTAACTCAGCAACTTACTGATTTTATTACAATGCTACCTTATGCTATACTATTACCATAAGAATTAAGTAGGTTCTGGGTTAACAATATTATGTTCAAAATACAAACACACTACAAAGTAGCAGCAGTCTTTCTATTTATACTTGCCATAAGTGTACTTTCTGGCGGCAAGGCGCATGCGGCCTCATTTGTAGTAAACTCCACAGCTGACGATCCAGACACAACCCTCAACGGAACATGTGCCGATGATATTAACGGAGACTGTACCTTAAGAGCAGCCATACAAGAAGTAAATGATATCGGTGACCCATCAAACACTATCAGTATACCTGCCGGGACGATAACACTCGCAGACCACTTAACATTTTTGACCGCTCCAGTAACCATTGAAGGTGACGGTATGGGTCAGACTATTATTGATGGGGACGGACAGTGGCAAGGGATGCGTTCGGGTGCAGCATTTACGGGCAGCGGTTTTACTGTAACTGGTTCACTTGATTTTGGACTTTTGTTAAATGGTGGTGGACAGCTTGATAGCATAGAAGTTAATGGCGTAAATTGGGGTGTTACTGACCCAGGCGGTGTAGTTGCCGGCATTGTTACGGGCAATAGCACAGTCAATGATATTTCGGTGCTCGCAACAAACATTTACATCCACGGATTTAATGTTGATGTGCAGCAGTTTATTGGCTTTGGTGCGACTGGCGGCCAGACTAATGATGTAACTGTTTCTGTAAGCAACATTACTATTTCAGATATCACCAACACGGGTATGGTACATTCCATGACAGTAATGGCAGGCCTGTTTGATGGGGGCGCATCAACTGGGGGTATTAATGCAGATATTAAAAATGCAACCGTTACAAACATAACGTCACTAAATAGCATTGTGTCCGGGCTACTTACCGCAGGTGCTACTCAGAATACGATAACCTTCTCTGTAAATGTAGAAAACAGTACCTTTATAAACCTAAGTGGTGGTGGGACAAATCCCTTTTTGAGCGGTTTCAGTAACGGTGCGGTGTTTGCATCAGCTGGTGGCGCTGTCAATTCAATAACTACCAACGTAACCCTTAGTAACTTACTGATTGCAGATAATGACATTTCTGATTGCGGGACTGGGAATATTAACGACGTCTACGGTATGTCCGGCACTGTCACGAACAACATCACATCACTGGGCGGAAATGTTACAGACACTAGCTGTAGCCACTTTACCCACCCTACTGACCAGAACAACGTCGCTAACGTAGCATCCACAGTAAGCCCACTTGCTGATAATGGTGGCTCTGTACCGACCATGGCGCTGCTCCAGGGTTCACCAGCTATTGACTCAGGTGTAACAATAGCCGGTCTAACCACAGATGGCAGGCAAGCAGTCCGCCCACAGGGTTCAGCATATGACAGTGGTGCCTATGAAAGCCCGTACACTAAACCAGCCTCAGCTTCACTCGCTAGTACCGGCCAAAGCCAAACTCTGTACGTATTAGTTGCGTTAGCCGATCTAACCATCTGCTTTGGCCTTATCTTGAAGCGTAGAACATAGCCTATCTTAAACAGAGAGAAGTATCCTGGCATTACGGCGTATAGAGGTCCTGGTGTCATACTATTGAATCAGATGTATAT
>JAGOUG010000095.1 GCA_018061375.1 Candidatus Saccharimonadota bacterium | reverse complement strand
TTGCGACGGTACTTTTACCTGAGCCTGGTGCGCCATTGAGGATGAGTAATTCAATCATGTTCATGTGATCAGTATATCAAAAAAAGAGGCTATTCGCCTCTAAATATCGTGGCAGTCCTAGTGGACGTACTTCTAACTATTTAATAGTTTTTATAATCTGACCTACGACATCTTCGAGCGGCTGCGTGGCATCAATCATAATCGCTCCATACCCTCTATACCGGTCCATCGTTGGCTTGAACCACTTTCTAATCACAGCCATTTGATCAGGATCTTTGCCGTATTGATTGGTGGCTCGAGAAAGAAGCCTTTCGACCATTGTCTCTTCATCGATTTCGAGACATAAAACCTTATCAAAATACTTCTTTGCAATCTCAAATTCATTATTACAATTTCCGAGTATGAAGATAGTTGTGCCTTTTGAGCGTTTATGAAGTTTGCTCGTCAGTTCTTCATCCATTAAAAATACGTGCTCTAATTCCCAGCCTTCAGGACGACCGCTGGCTAGTTCAGGATACTCAACCCTTAAGCCAGTTTTACGGTTATATCAGGCGCATAACTCTACATCTGCATCATGTGCCTCAAAGCCCTGTTCTTTTAACATCGGAGTGACAGTAGTTTTACCTGCACCTGACGGTCCAGTGATATAAATAAGCGACATATTTTATATAGTATCAAAAAAAGAGATAAGGGACATCTTTATACCATGGCTAGGGCTAGCGGAAACGTCTTACGGGAGGACTACTCACACCCCACAGACAATATCGCCCCTAATCGGTGAATAGTTGTCAACTAGCTTATTATTAACCTTCAGCTTCGTGAAATACACCTTTTTTGCTTTCGCGATCTCAATCAAATTATATCTTTTATCGACTTTGGCGAAAATGCTTGAATCTTGTACATGAAAGTGTAAATGCGGGTCAGTAGTGTAGCCAGAATTGCCGCAGCGGGCAATGACATCACCAGATTTTACTATGTCTCCCACTTTTACGCCTATACTATTCTGCTTTAGATGACCTAGAATTGAGAATGTATTTTCATTGTGCTTAATCATTATATAATTGCCAATAAAGTTGAAGTTGTTTAACTCTTTAGGCTTATTGTCTCTTAATCCATTTACGGTTTCAATAACTTCACCATCGGCAGGCGATAACACTTTCATGCCATATGAGTAGTAATCTTCGTTCAAGCCTCCATCTTTACGAAAGAATTTATGTTCTTCATCAATCACGATAAAGTCATAAGCGTATTTTTGTGATTTGGTAGTGTTATGGTGGTTTTGGTCGAGACTATCTCCACCCCAAAAGACCGTCCAAGAACCATCAAATGGTAGAGAAAATACTATATCTGATTGCTGCATAAGTAGAGTATAACAAGAAATAAGCTACAAGCTCTCCTATGGAATACTCGGTTTTGGTTCTTAACTAATACACATCTAACTTTTAGACAACGATTTCGTAGCACTAAGAAACGCTAGATCGCGTCGTTGAATAAATTTACCTTCGATACTGTCTGGCTGATCCTTTTGAACTAATTCAATAGCAGCGTCGATTGAATCAGCCTTAACCTCAATCATACCTTCTTCAAGCTCATCTGCTTCTAGGGCTGATTCTTGCTGTTCGCCTTTTTGCCGAGCAATGAAACAATAGGAAGTCTGCTTAAGATTTTCGAAATCACGAAATTCAACAACAGCGCCGAGTTCAGTAATAATTTCTGCCCTGCAGCCAACCTCTTCAAGTAATTCTCGTTGAAGTGCCGCTTTTATCTCTTCGCCGTCCTTAATGCCACCTCCAGGAAGTTTATGATATCCGTGCAGACTTACATTCAAAAGATAAACTTTATCCTGTGCATCAAAGAGTATCGCACGTGAGGCTTCTCGGATTCGAAACCCTGACGTGTCACTAAAAGGTGAAGCAGGGTCAATATCTTGCTGTGTGATAGTAGCGAGGGTTTGCATAAGAATAATTATAACAAAGAAACGAACTAATAGCTTTTTCTAAAATCGAGTATGTTTAGCGATGGTACGTTAAATATCTACGCGCTGTTTTGACTTTTTAAATTAGTAATCCCCCAGAGGTAGACACATTCCGAAGCTCGCCGAGTATGCAGGTCGGTATATGGTCTTACTTAAAGCTGGTTTATTATTTATTTAACGATGGGGAATTACTTGGATGAGCCATCTTTCAGTTTCTCAAGAGACGATTCAATGACTTGCACATAATACCGGCGTGAATCGTTGTCGCTTTCGGGCGTTTTAATAAGCTCGGCGAGCTCGTGATAACCCATGGAGTCAAAATTGAGGTCATGCTCCATCGCCCATGCAATATTAGCAACATTATCAAGCATATTTGTATCTCTGGAGTTACTCTTATAAAGTCCGTATAGTGAGTTGAGAATTTTGTAGTGTGTCTTCATTATTTGTTACTCCTCATGGTGTGTTGTGCTGTATCTGGCAGGGGTACGTGGAATCGAACCACGATCTCGGGTTTTGGAGACCCACATACTAACCGTTGTACTATACCCCTATAATTCTTTTGTGTAAGGTGCGACGTGCGCTGACGCTGCGCTTAACCATAG
>JAGOUG010000033.1 GCA_018061375.1 Candidatus Saccharimonadota bacterium | reverse complement strand
ACCATATTGAGAGGGACTGAGAATACGCGCACAAGCAATATAGAGAACGTAGTTGCAGGATGCAGATACCATTGAGGCAATTATAAAAAAAGTATTTTGCCTAAGATCTTGTTTGCTGCTTTTCTGAGTCATTACCATCTATTGTTTCATAGTAGAAGAACTATTATCAACCTATGAAATGAATCCCTTCATGGTATTATAGTCCCAATGAAATCTAAACCACAGTTTTTCCAATCAATCAGCGTAGTGATTCCAACCTATAATGCTGCAAACTGGTTACCCGACACCATTAAGCACATTAATGCTTCACTAAGCGAGGCGGAATTCAATGAAAAAAGTGCCGAGATCATAATAGTGAATGATGGCTCGAGCGACGATACGGTTAGGGTTGTAAAAAACATAAAATCAAAAGTGCCGCTAAGGTTATTGAACCAACAGAATAGCGGTAGATTTTTGGCCCGAAAGTCGGGAATTGAAGCTGCTAAACACGAAACTACTCTGCTTATTGATAGTAGGGTACATATTAAAAAAGGCAGTTTGAAGTTCGCAAAAAATTACCATCTCAATCACCCCGATCTTATACTATGGAATGCTCACGTAGATGTTGCTAAAAAAGGAAATATCTACGCCAGATTTGGTGAGGCGATTGTTTTTATAGGCTGGAGAAGATATTTTGCTAACCCACGATTAGTCTCGTATGAACTGAAAGACTTTGATTATTACCCCAAAGGAACTACGTGCTTCATAGCCCCCAAGAGTGTGCTTATAGAATCAATTGAGTGGTTTGAAAAGACTACGGAAGATATAAAGTATTCAAGTGATGACACTTTGTTGTTAAGACACATGAATGAGAAACAACCCATAACTGTTGCGCCAGGATTTGGATGCATATATCACTCACGGAGTAAGCTCTCTCAATTCATAAAGCATTCATATCATAGAGGCAAGGTGTTTGTTGATGGGTTCTTAAGACCAGGTACTCGATTCTTCTATCCTCTCATAAGTGTGTATGCATTTACACTCTTAGCACCGCTGGCACTGGTGCTAATTCCGGAGTTATTGAAACCGCTTTTACTTGTTGCTGTAATAATATGGATACTCGAATTTGTGGTAGCAGTTCTTATGAAGACCCCCACTAAGGATGCGCTAAGTCTTTGCGCACTGACGCCTATGTTCGCCATCGCCTATACTGCTGGACTGTGGTGGGCACTGTTGAGAAAATTTAAGATGATAATTTTTAAGAAAGGAGGGATCTTGTGATTAAAATACTCAATGATTTGAAGTTGATAGACAGAAATAGAGAATGGATAGGTGCACCCCGAGTATCAATTTGGCACAAAGCATCCTACTACGCTGCTATTTTTTTATGTTATGTTCAACTAATTCTAACTAAAAATAAATGTATCAAATACCTAGGTAAAGATTACATATTCGACAATCCTGCAACACCACTCAATTTACAGAACTATCCTTTTGAAATTGGCATGAAAATTCTGAAAAACATGGATCGTGATCCAAAAAAAGTTCTTGATGCTGGAGCAAATACGGGTCAGTTTGCCTGTACGCTCGCAGCAATGGTGCCCGGCGTGATTATACATTCCTTTGAGCCAAACCCACAGATAGCGAAAATCTTACAAAAAAATCTCAAAGTATTTTCAAAGCAAAGTAAAGTTTTTGAATATGCTATTTCTAATCAGAGCAGCACAGAAACACTATACTTTGAGAAGAATCGCTCTGCTATTGGGTCCATAATTCGTGCTAATGCAAGTGAGGATTCAAAAAAAATCACCCAAATATCTATTCGAGCTACATCTCAGCCAGAGAAGCTGACCAAAATAAAATCCTACGACTTAATCAAAGTAGATGTGGAGGGGTTTGAAGATCAGGCCATATTAGGGTTGCGTGGGGTTAGAACTAGGTATCTTTTTATAGAGATTTCAGGTAGTGGAAGAACAAAGAACTTTCTACACAGTGAGCTCTTCGATTCAATTAAACACACACTAGGACCATTCGAAATTACTTACATCGACCAATTTACCTATAAAAATGCAAACTTTGAAATCCTGCTTAAGTTTGTTTAAGGATGAGTTAAATCAGTCCAACTACATGCTGACGAATCTTCTAATAATTTTTGAGATGGCTGCTATTATTTGAAAAAAACAAATTGTAGTTAGCGTATGTATTGAGTGAGCTGTAGTCTGCCTCGTATACTTTACTTTTATCTCATCAACAATAAATACTGTCTTATAGTGTTTTGCAACATCCTCAAGCATTAAACTGATGTCATTATTTAATGCGGGTATATATTCAATAAGAATTGTAGGAAGATTCTTGGAAATAACTTCGTACCTCAGTGAAGAACCGCTCGTTCGTGACCCCCAGCGTCAATCTTAATTAAGTTCGGCGCTATTTTGTTTTTCTGTGAGTACGTATCAATAGTTGTTGTCTTAATTCTCAAAGACTCACCTCCGTAGCTGTTCTCGATGGAATGTATGCCACTTGCGTTTACCCCAAGATTGATTCTGGTCGTTCCAGTTTTATTACTCATAGCTTTATCTACTACTGTAACGGCAGATTTGTTGAGGACTATGACTACTATGCGTTTCTTGGTTCAAAAAACGTACTAAATAATGCTCTACCGTTATTCATTGAATATGATCCGTTCGCACTTGAAGAGTGCGGATCGAGTGCTAACAAATTTGCAGATATGATTTATGATCGTTACCCGATTGCCTACATTATTGACTAGAAGAAAAGGCGCCTAGTAGAGGTCACTAAAGACAAGCTGCTTATGAAGACAGTAAGATTTAACTTAAATCTTTTGGCTGTTAAGCACACCGATGACAGGCGTGTACCTGAGAATCTAATTTAGATGAGAAAGCGTTTAAAAAGCTTATGCGTCCTTTCTACTGGGGATACGTAAAATTGATGGTAATAGCGGTTATTCCTATTATTTTCTCTGATAAAAAAATGACTGGTGGTAGCATAAACCTGGCCAAAATCTACACATAGACACGGAGAAGCACGCTTCGATTGGTATGGGATTGTGACCAAGAAAGCACCGAGCATCTGGTATAATTGGGTTCATGCACAGACCCTCCTTCAGTATATTCGCATCTTATCTGAAAAAACAAAAGGTACACGTGTTGCTTTTTGGGTGGATCACTAAATACTGGAAAGTTGGTTTAGTAGTGGTATCCTATCTGGGCTTATCATTCTTTTACATGGGGCCGGTGATCGGGGATATTAGCGGTAGTCTTTATGGATTTGGAGATAATACAGCGGGTCCAGTATGGAGAAACACTGTGTCTCCCAGCAATCCCCTCGGTGGGTTTGAAGATAAAACAAATTTTCCTGATGGTGAGAACTTGTACAGTCCAGTAGGCTTTAGCGGCACTTTGCAGGCGCTGCCATTGTGGACTTTGTCACGGACATTTAGTCCAGTTACCGCATACAACTTATTTAATATAGCTGGTTTTGTCTCAACCGCACTCATAATGTATGGATTTATAATGTATATTACAAAAAATCGCTGGATAGCATGGCTCGCGGGCTTTGCTGCATCATACGCTCCATACTACCAAGTAAAAATAGGCGGACACCCCAGCTATGCATTCTCGGGCCTGTTCGTAGCCACAATCTGGATATTTTTGAGTCTGATGAATAAACCCTCCAGGCTAAAAGCTTTGACGTTAGGTCTTACGGTCGGCATGAGTTTTTATTTTGATCCATACTTTGTACTTTACCAAGTACTGGTATGTTGTGCGCTGCTTGTAGGATGGCTGTACGCCCGCAGAGGGGTGGCGCTAATTTCAAGAGTCCGAGAGCTTAAGCTCCTGCTACTTTCAGTGGTGACTTCGGTGATTGTGGTGTTGCCCCTCCTGGGAATTTATTTGTCATCAAAAACAACCATAGAAAATCAAGTTGCTTCGGTTAGGGGTAATGTAGTGGCAGAAGCTACGGCCTGCAGTAACTATCCGCATGAATACCTGCTTCCGTTTGTGCTGCATCCAGCCGCAGAAGTTGTGGGTAGTGAAAATACTTTCAAAAAAATCCAGAATAAGCTCAAGGACAACTTTAGCTGTGGGATCGGCGAAGACACAGTCGGTGTGAGCCTAACGGTCCTCGCTATTCTGTCTCTTACGGGTCTTGTACTAGTGTGGGAGCGCATAAACAATCGAAATCCGAAAATATTGAACACTGAAGTCAGAATGGTCATAGCTATCGCTACTACGTTACTAATTCTCGGCTTTTTATTTGCACTACCACCAAAGTCTTACGCCGGTCTGCCGACACCGACAGAAGTTATGCTTGGGTTTACAACCACATGGAGAACACTTACACGGTCTTATATGCTCGTTAATATATCCCTAGTCATTTTGATGGCTCTTGCCCTACATTATTACACAAAGAATAAGAAGATATCCAAGCATCTCAGGGTAATTGTGTATGTGATGATAGTACTGCTCGTTGCAGTAGAATATCAGGCGTTCGAACCTTTCAAAGGCAACCAGATGTCCAGTTTCAATTTGAAGAGAGATATACCGGCTGTGTATAAAAATGTCAAAGATGACAAGGATATAGGTTCTATTGCCGAGTACCCGATAGAGTCGTACGGAGAATCTGATGCACCAAGCTATTATATTTCTATGCAGTTGCTACACGGCAAAAAGATATTAAACTCGCCATCACCTGGCTCTAGCCAGGAGGAGCTACGCAGGTCAATTAGAAACCTCAAAGATCCGCAAACGATACCTGCCCTTCAGGCTTTAGGCATAGATGCGCTCGTAGTTCATGGAGTGAAAAGTAGTGATCTTGAATACCTGCGTGAATACGATGTGTCTAAAGTCTTTGAGCAGCCACGGTTCACACTAATTTCCCATACTGGAGTCATAACGAGCGACAACTCTGTTATTGTTAAGATTGGCAAAAGCAAGAATTCGGCACCGGTTACTGTTGGCCTTCTCGAAAAAGATTTTTATAGGAATCTCGGAATCATCAAAGGACCGTTTGAGTGGGCCTATGAGGCCGTAGACGGTGCCGTCATCAAAATAAAAACGATTAATGGTGGCAAGGTTACTGAACCGAATTCCGGAAATTATTACTGCTTTTCTATTCGTACTTCTGCACCTGGCGAAAGCGCCCTGTTTGAACCGAGGGTAGACGGGGTGGTCCAAAGAAAAGTAATGATTAATAACCAATACAGCAATTTTAAATATTTTGTAAAAGATAAGATAGTATTAAACAACGACAGTAAGTCAAATATGCAGATTACATCTCTAGGGTGTTCGGAATAGAAACTATCTTACATTGAGGTAGTAGCTTAGGCCTACGTCGTTAAGCCATGTGATATTGTTTGAGATTATATTGAACCGTTCGTTATATACTTTTCTGTCTGAAGGTGCGGTCATCCAGAACTCAAACGTACCAACTTGGCCAGGTGCAACACTCGTTTCCCTCAGAAGGGCTGGTCGAGTAGCAGTAAGCCATTCGCTTCCAGGGCTGAAAGAGCTTCTGCGTTCATAAGGGCTTGCAGTACCAACCATCAAAGCGTTTGGACCAGAATTTTGCCACACAGTATTGCCAGTATTTCTGGCTGTAAAGCCTACATAGACGCGACTACCGGGAGCTAAATTATTCATATCGGCAACAACAGTTTTGTTGGCATCTGTATAGGCATACTGGCTCGTCATCTGCCAGGTGTATGTATTTCTAACCCCCGCATAGTAGCTTAGGCCTACGTCGTTAAGCCAGGTGAGCTCGTTTGCAATTAATCCAAATCTCTCATGATATATGCCATCATAGCCGGTTGGTGCGGTCATCCAGAACTCAAACGTACCAACTTGGCCAGGTGCAACACTCGTCTCCTTGAGTAGAGCTGGTCGAGTGGGGCTGAGCCAACCGCTGCCGGCAGCAAATCTACTCTGACGCTCGAGCGGTGATGCGGTGCCGACCATCAGTGCGTTTACTCCTGAATTTAGCCATGTTGCAGTACCTGTATTACGAGCAGTAAAGCCAACGTAGACTCGTTCTCCTGTCCGGAGATTGCTCATATTCCTTACGACAGTCTTTGACTCATCTGTATACGCATACTGGGTAGACATCTGCCAAGTATAAGTCCTGGGTTGAACTCGCGCATAGAAACTTAGTCCCGTATCGGCAAACCACGCAAGTCCGTTCGCGATGAGGTTAAACCTCTCATTATATGTCCCACCCGTAGATGGTGCTGTCATCCAAAATTCGAATGTTCCAGAGGAGCCGGGAGGGACTGCGGTTTCTTTTAGTAACGCGGGTCGGGTGGGGCTGAGCCATCCACTACCCGGAGCAAACCCGCTTTGTCTTTCGAGCGGGTTTGCGGTGCCCACCATTATTGCGTTAGACCCAGTGTTTGACCATGTGGCTCCACCAATATTTTTGGCAGTAAAGCCAACGTAAACTCTACTACCAGGAACAAGATTGTTCATATCAGCAACAGTGGTTTTATTATTGTCTGTGTATGCGTACTGACTGGTAATTTGCCACGCAAAAGGGTTTCCTCGTGTGGCACCAAACCAGTCGCTGTAGAGTCTCCAGAAATTCCTGTTTCCATATGCACCACATCCGTCACCTGAGCCGTACAGGTTATTAAGCGCAGATGCGTTTGGTTGGTAGGGGGTGTAGTTGTATAGGCCGGCGGTTGCAAGGTTTTCTATGTAAACAGTGGAACTTCCACATCCAGCGTTTGGATTGTACTGGATGGTATTGTTTTGGTAAGGCTTATAGCGGTATTCGCTTGGGTAGGTTGCATAGCGTCTAAATTGGAATGCAGCTTTGGTGACTTGATTGGTGAAGCCATAATATTCCGCATCACACGGTGCGGTGTCCGGACAGCCATATCCGGTTGCTGAGCGGTACTGACTTGACCACGGCCAGTCATCGGTAACTAGTGTCTGCTCTTTTTGAAGCAGTACAATTAAAACCTTTGGATTTATATTGTAAGCATTCGCTGCATTTTTAATGATCTGGGCAGCTGGAACACCGTTTTGTGAGTAGTCTTTGAGACAGGTATACGGAGGAGGATATCCTCGACTTGTACCGTATTGTGCCCGTGTACCACCACCATATTCAGATGTTTTTGTGCCCCAGGTATCACAAGATGGCATTTTACTATTTAAGAAGACTTGAATATCGTTCGTAGTCATTTCGCCGCTGTTATAGAACTTGTTGTCGTCAATAATATTGCCTGCACTCCAATCGGCTGCGGTTACGGCAAGTGCCGGCTGGGCGGTCTGTATTCCAATTGCAAGCATACTAACAATAGCGGCTACGAATACCAGTAGATGCAAAGAAGACAAGGTTTTGTTAATTGATCGTAACACTTTGATTTGCCTCCGATTTTTTACCATCAATATACGCAGTTACATTAAGGTTCCAGACGCCAAGTTTGCTAAAGCCCACTTCAGGTGTACTCGTGCTACAGCTACCATCTTTAATTGAAACGGATGGTGGAATAACAGGCTTGTCGTCTGGATTTGTAAACGAGAATACGCACGTACCTCCAGCACTCGCTCCAGATACAGAAGCAGTCGCTGCTACCATTCCACCCGACTGATTCACGGAATTTATTGTGACGTTATTTTCGGTTGCGGTCGGAACATCTTGCTTTATGTCACTCTCAGTCTTGGGTGTGACACCGGTATCTTTGCTGCTTGTCGCATCGCCTTTTTTTGCACTGTTAGTTTGTGATTCATCAAGCGCTTTTTGTTCAGCAAGTTCTTGTGCTTCCTGTCTTTGAAGATATACATACGTTCCCGCACCGAAAATGAGCGCGAGAACAATGACAACGAGGACGATCTTGTGCGAGCGTCTCTGGGGGCCTTTATTTAGTTGGAAATTTGATGATTTCATTTTTGTTTTATTTCGCTTATGAGTATAATCTACCATGTACACAAGCAATTTACAAGTGACTAACAGATTGAGTCGTGTATATACTGAAGTATATATTACAACCCTATTACAGAGTGGCTTTAATCTGTTAACCAATTAACAAAAGGAACATGCCGAAATGCAGAGAATTTTAGTAACAGGTGGAGCAGGATTTATAGGTTCTCACTTATGCAGCCGATTACTTGACGAGGGTAATAATGTTATCTGTCTGGATAATTTTTATACAGGTAGAATGAGAAACATAGAGCACCTTAAGACTAACGAAAACTTTAAAGTATTCGAATACAGTGTTACTGGCCCAATAGGCATTTCCGCAGATCAAATATATAACCTGGCATGTCCGGCCTCGCCGGTGCACTATCAGGCAGACCCAATCCAAACTATTAAAACGAGTATGCTTGGGGCATTAAATATGCTTGAGCTTGCTGAGAAGAATGGGGCACGGATACTCCAGGCCTCCACGAGCGAGGTGTATGGTGACCCTGATGTGCATCCGCAACCTGAGAGCTACTGGGGTAGGGTTAATCCTATTGGTATACGGTCTTGTTATGACGAGGGTAAGCGAATTTCAGAGACTTTATTTTCTGACTTTAATAGGTGTAAAGGGGTCGACACCCGAGTGATTCGAATCTTCAATACCTACGGGCCAAACATGAACCCGGATGATGGGAGAGTGGTATCGAACTTTATTGTGCAGGCACTTAGAGATGAAGATATTACTATTTATGGTGATGGTTCGCAGACCCGGAGCTTCCAGTATGTAGATGACTTGGTAGAAGGTATGATTCGTATGATGAACAACAAAAATGGCTTTATTGGGCCGGTTAATCTGGGTAATCCGAACGAATTTACTATAAAAGATTTGGCAGAAAAGGTGATTGAACTTATTCCACAGTCAAAAAGTAAAATTGTGTATAAAGATCTTCCACAAGATGACCCGCGCCAACGGAAGCCCGATATTTCAGTTGCAAAGAAAGAACTTAAATGGGAGCCAAAAATCCAACTAGAAGAAGGACTCCTAAAGACTATTACGTACTTCCAAGAGCTTGAGAGCCAACCACAGAGTGTGGAGACAGAGGAATACGCACTTGTTTAAAAAATGGTAAAATGTAGTTGTCATAATTAGTAATCGTAGCTGTGGTGCGGAGAAATGAGTCCTATTTCATGATTGTAATAATTGTAGCTGGTGGATCGGGGACACGGTTGTGGCCACTTTCGACACCTGAGTATCCGAAACATCTTTTGAATATTGTCGGTAAGAAGTCGTTGCTGCAAAACACATTTGAACGAGCAAAAAAAGTAACCTCTGTTGATAAAATCTATATATCTACTGAAGTAAGCCACTCCGACCATGTTGTTGATCAGTTGCCTGAGCTTGCGATAGAAAACATTATTATTGAACCCGCACGGCGTGATACTATGCCGTGTATATTAAATGCGCTGCAGCTTATTAGTACTCGTCATCCGCATGATGAGCCGATTACTTCTATTCATGCCGATCATCATATTAGAGACACCCAAGGATTTATAC
>JAGOUG010000032.1 GCA_018061375.1 Candidatus Saccharimonadota bacterium | reverse complement strand
AATTTACGGAACGAGGATTGCGTTAATTCAGAGTATAGCCAAATCTGTTATAGATACATTCTACACAGCTAAATAATACCCCCAATGCACTAACGTACCCAGGTATGAGATACTGTAAACATAATAAGGAGTGAAGTATGAACATAAATCTAGAATCAGACCAAAAACAAATAACCAAGCGAGCCAAAGCAACTATGAATGGCCATGGCAAAGTGCATGGTGATGCCACTTTTACCGAATATGATGTCGATGGCTGGAAGTATGTACACATTCGAGTTGAACTTACTGGTGATTCGAGCGTACTTGTACCAGGAAAACACGCCGTACACATACACGAAAAGGCAGCCTGTGATTGTGACGATTTTAAATGTGCTGGTGGCCACTTTGACCCGGGTACAAACGGCAACACAGACCCCGATGTAAACCACGGCTACCACGCTGGCGATTTACCTATGATCACAATTGATTCTGAAGGTTCTGGTGTTTTAGAAGCAATTACCACTCGCATAACACTTAGCGATGGGCCAGTTTCGATTCTTTCCAAAAAGTCGGCACCAGAAGGTACCTCAATAATGATTCATGCAAACATAGACCCTTATGAACCGGGTGAATCAGGCTCTGGTATCAGTGGCGGACCACGGCTCGCCTGCGGAACGATAGAAGAAGCGTAGCGCAACAAACATAAGCGGATACACCACGCATAGCGTACTTCATACTTTTTTTGAAAAAAAGCAAAAAACTCTTTACAAACTGCTTATGCCCCTGATACTATTGATGCAAGCTCATAGGAAAACAAAAACGTTTAAAACAAAAACTTTCTTCCTGTGGTAGAGCTTAAACACCACAACAACTCATTATTATTGAAAATAGCCCTGAAGGGCTATTTTCTCTTTAATTACATACTCGGTACTCTACTTGGCGTTTTCGGCTCTCCAGGTATCAATTGCCGCGTGGTTACCATTTAGTAGTACTTCCGGCACCTTCATTCCTTTGTAGTCTGCTGGGCGTGTGTAATGAGGTGCTTCAATAGTAGTATCGTCTGCAACAAAACTTTCAATTTCTGCAGAGTTTTCTCCACCGAGCACCCCTGGTAGAAGCCGTACGATGCTGTCCGTAATAATCATGGCTGCAAGCTCACCACCAGTCAGCACGTAGTTACCAATGCAGATTTGTTCATGAACAACTGATACAATCCGCTCATCATAGCCTTCATAGCGGCCGCAGATGATGATTAACCCCTGTTTTGCATCAGCATAGCTCTTCGCCGTGGATTGCTTCCAGAAGTTCCCGCGAGGGGTCATAAGTAGCACTTTTGCAGTTGGATCGTTCACTTTTGCAGTCTCAACCGCTTTCATGAGTGGCTCAATCATCAGCAACATACCGTCACCACCACCATATGGGGTATCGTCTACAGTTTTACGAGGCCCAAGTCCAAAATCACGCAGATTAATACAAGAGTACTCAACTGCACCATCTTTAGTAGCCTTCCAGAGCATAGACGTGCCAAAAACACCTTCAAACATCTCCGGAAATAATGTAATAATCTGTATCTTCATATCTGTAGTAGTATACAGAAAATTGACATTTTAATCAATCTATTGTGTTACGTATACCATCATCTTGTTGCAGGTCTCCAATCAGCACGACATGAGTCACGACAATTTTAATAGTACTAAAAAGACCCCTCGATGGGGTCTTTTTAACACATATAAAGCTCTCTAGTTTTGCTAGACTCGCAGTCGAGCTTTTTGTTTTTGTTTGTCCACCATAATCTATTGTGACGGTGGATGCTCGCAGTTCTTATTTACCTGAACTGCTTATTATTATATATCGAGATCGTCTAAGTCTGCAAGCTCATTTCGAGTTTTTTTTGCATAATCTGACTCTTCGTTTTCCACAGTTTCCACTTCAACTTCTTCCACAGGGTTGTCAGCTGGCTGTTCTACTGCGGTAGTATCTTCAAATTCTGAACCAGAATCGTCTGCTGTTGCAGAATAATCTTGCGTTGAACTATTAGCATACGCTGTGTCATCGTTGCTATACCCAGAATCGTCACTTCGTGGCTGACTATGAGTTGCGCCACTACCACCATCTGTATCAACTATCTTTAAGTTGTAACGAGCATCATTTTTTGTACCGAGCGCACGTAGTAGCGTACGAATGCTCTGTGCGGTGCCGCCACGCTTGCCTATCACACGGCCAAGATCTTCTGGCGCTACGGTAAGCTCTAACAATACGCCCTTTTCGTCTATAGTTCTTTCAATAGAAACTGCATCTGGATCTCCGACAAGTGCCTTAACGACAAATTCTACAAACTGTTGGTCTATACTTGCTGACATGACTGCCTCCTTGGCTTAATTACCACTCGTAATTATATAGTGAATAGTTCACACTGTATAGTTTACAGTCTAAAGTCGTGTTTTGTCATCCCGGATCGAGGACCGGGATGACGGGGTTTAAGCTTATGCTTCTGCTGGTTTTTCTTCTTGGTCTTCTTCAACAGCAGCGGCTGCTTCTTCTTCGGCGGTTTCTTGGCCGTCGGCAACTTCTGCTTCGGCTATTTCTTCGACGCTTACTTCTTCGGCTACTTCAGGAGTTTGCTCTTCGGCAATAACTTCGGCTATTGCTTCGGCTTCAGTTGTAACATCTTCAGCTACAACTTCTTCATCTTCAGCTAAAACTGCCTCTTCAGGCTGATTTCGACGAAGTTTTTCTACATTCTTAATAGTTTTCTGCTTATCAGTTGAAGTCTTCTTAACCCATGCGGGTAGTGCAACTTTTTCAGATTCAAGTACACGTACAACTCTGTCTGATGGTTGAGCACCATTCTTTAAGTAAAGTGCTGCTTTTTCTTTATCAAGAGTAACAACCTTAGTATGAGGGTTGTATGTTCCAATATTAGCAACAACACGGCCACTTGTAGGCTGGCGGTGAGCTTCTTGCACAATGACCCTATATGTAGGGTACTTCTTGCGTCCGGTTCTTTGCATTCTAATTGCTAACATCTAAAAACTATTTCCTCTCGATTTATTACACTCAAGTTTATTTAAACAATCTTGTGTGAATTATACAGATGATCACCCCTAGTGTCAAGTTATCTATTGGTCACGCTGGGCTCTGGTGTTATTTGCTCATTTCGTCGTAGTATTGCAACGCCTCTTCGGCAGCTTTTTGCTGAGCCGATTGCTTACTGCTACCGCTACCACTACCACGGAGTTGTGGACCGATAAACACACCGAGAGTGAAGATTTTATCATGATCGGGGCCATCTTCCGAAAGGAC
The DNA here is from genome assembly GCA_018061375.1 of Candidatus Saccharimonadota bacterium. Taxonomy (GTDB): domain Bacteria; phylum Patescibacteriota; class Saccharimonadia; order Saccharimonadales; family UBA7683; genus JAGOUG01. The sequence goes on along the minus strand of JAGOUG010000032.1, from coordinate 6,302 downwards.
CTTATAGATCGGCGTCTGGTTATCTCGTTCTTGCGCAACTTCCTGCAGGTAACTCTTAGCATCACGCCAGCTACCTGATTCTAAAATTTGCGGTAATGTCGTAATAATATTCTTTGCAATAAACTCTTCGGCGGCGTCATAGCCTTGATCTAAATAAATTGCGCCAATTACGGCCTCAAAACTGTTAGCTAGAATTTGCTGGCGAGCTCTGTCAGAACCGCGTTTTTCACCCCTAGACAGGCGCAACATTGCTTCAAATTCTAGTCGTGTGGCGGCTGCTCCGATACTTTCCGTACGTACAAGTGCACTGCGCCAATTAGTTAAAATGCCTTCAGGCTCAGCATAAGTACTATAGAGGTGACGCGTTACTGCCAGCTCTAAAACTGCGTCTCCCAAAAACTCAAGTCGTTCATTGTGAGTATCTGCCGTCTTTTTATGTTCATTTACATAACTACGGTGCGTAAACGCAGTAATAAGTAGTGTTGGGTCGTTAAATGTTACACCGAGTGCTGCTTGTGCAAAATCTTGGTATGGCGTTGTATCTGTTGTCATAATTCTTTTTCTGAGTTGCGGTTATCGAGCATAGTACCTATTACGGGAGCCATATTCCATAGCCTCAATTCAATCTCCTTCTTATAATTTATGTTGCCTTATCTGCTTGCTACCAAGTAGCATCAGTTTTTCTATTCCTTCGTACTCAATTTTATCGAGTGCTTCGTTAAACGGGAACCACGCGATGCCGTTCATCCACTCTTCTTTAACTAGTTTATCGCTATCACCTTTAGCTCGTACTAAAAATACGTGCATAGTCATAAGTACTAGGCTGTTCTGACGTCGGTAGCGGAACTGTGTTTTACCAAGGTGATTCAGAACGTCCATCTCTTTAAGACCAGTTTCCTCATTAATTTCACGCTCGGCTGTCTGTCGTGGTGTTTCACCTGGTTCAATGTGCCCTTTAGGAATAGTCCAACGGTCTTTAGCATCTTGTGCAAGTAGAATTTCTACCTGTCCATCCTTATCTCGCCTGAAGACTACGCCACCAGCAGTGGTTTCACGCAAGATATCTTGAATAGCAGGCTTGCGCTTGAAGTACTTTTTGAATGAGTTGAATGGTTGCGCAGGCTTCATGATTTGGCTTCCTGTTCTGGCTCGGTTATGTCTGAAGTTTCAGTAGCGTGCTCAGCCTGTTTAGTCATAGTATCATCAACAATATCTGGTGCGGGTATTTTTTCTGGTTTAGGTGAAGATGTATCTTCTGGGTGTGCCCTACGCCACGCACTACCAAGTACTCCGTTAATAAACTTACTTGATTTGTCAGCACCAAAGCTCTTAGCAAGTTCAACGGCCTCATTAATAGTAACTTTTGGTGGAATCTGCGAGTCTTTAAGCTCAAATAGCTCATAAAAGGCGAGGCGGAGTATAACGTGGTCAATCCGAGCAATCTGTGTAAGTGGCCAATCTGGTGCAAGAGGTTGAATCTGTGCATCAAGCTCATCAGCTCCTGAAATAACACCCCTAATTAAACCTTCTACGAACGCAAGATCATCGATCGTGTCTGTGTAGCGAGAAAGGTGCCTTTCAATAAGCTCATCTAATTCAGGAACGTCGCCACTGCGCGAACGAAAGTCATATTCGTATAACGTCTGGAGCGCAACAATACGGCCAAGATGTCGATTAGATGCCATTAAAAAGATCCTCTCTGGGGAGTTCGACCGCTATATAAATTTGTAGTATGTAGAGCTGCTCTGTTCATTTTCTACTACCCTTTTGCAATGTGCGTAGTCACTTTGACTACTGTTAACTATTTAGTTTCAGTACTTTTAACTTTTTTTGCGCTCTCACGCTTTGTTGTGTAAATTTTAATTGGACTCTTACCGTTCACTTTACGTGCAAGGTCAAGAACGATATGGCTTCGTCTCAGCCCTTTTTTACGTTTGCTAGTTTGCTTCTTTGGTTTACCCATTAAAAATGACTCCTTCGGGGTTTATATCTGATATGTCTTAACGGCTATTATATCGTAAATAAGCATTGAACGCAACGGATGGTATCAGCTTAAAATTACACCACGAAGTTAATCAGCTTGTTTGGAACAAATATAATCTTTTTAATTTGAGTGTCGGTGATGTAGCCAGCGACCTTTTCTTGTTGCTTTGCTGCATCAGCAACGACTTGCTCATCGCTACCAGCGAGGACTTCTACGGTATCTCTCACTTTTCCGTTTACCTGAACTACAATCCTCACTACATCCGAGGTAAGGTGTTTTTCATCATATTTTGGCCAACTGTCGTGCTGTACTGTAGAGCTGTGTCCAAGCTGTTGCCAGAGCTCATCTGCAATATGCGGTGCAAAAGGCGCAACACAGGCTGTAATTGCCTCAAGCGCAGCCTGCCACTCATCACACTGCACAAACGTACTGTTTTTAAGTCTGTGTAGATCATTCAAACCACCCATGATTCCAGCAATCGCAGTATTGTATCTATTTTCTTCAATATCAAGTGTGACTTTTTTAATCATTTTATGTGTTGCTAGTAATAGAGATTTTTTGTCTGAATCTGATACCTCACCCGATTCTACGTCTTGATATTCTTGTACCAAGTTCCAAAGTCTCACCAAAAACCGATGTGTACCGGGCACACCCTGCGAATCCCATCTACTATTAAATTCTAGTGGTGCGGCAAACATTAGGTATGTTCTGAGTGCATCTGCACCGTAGCCGCTGTTAATGATTTCAAGCGGATCTGGGCCATTCCCTTTCGTTTTAGAAAACGCACTGCCATCACTTGCCATAACCTTACCGTTGAATAGCATCTGCTTAAATGGCTCAGGGTTATCAACAATGCCTATTTTTGTAAAGAATCGGGCAATAAAACGTGCATACAGCAGGTGAGCCGTGGCGTGGTCTCCACCATTATAGAAGTCGATTGGTGCCCATTTATTTACAACATCAGTTTCAAATATCTTTTGTTGATTACGCGGATCAAAATAACGGTACATGTACCAACTGCTACATATGTACGTATCGAGTGTATCGGTCTCTCGCTCAGCCGGTTTACCACATTCTGGGCAGTCAACCTTCAGCCAATCAGCCGCTCGTGCCAGTGCGCTTCGGCCATCACCACTCGGTTGAAAATCAGTAAGTTCAGGAAGCACAACCGGTAACGCATCGTCTGATAATAGTACGGGGCCGCAATCACTACAGTTCACAATCGGGATCGGCGCACCCCAATAACGTTGCCGAGATACAGACCAATCACGCATTTTGTAGTTAACTTTCTCGGTTGCTCTACCCTCTTGTAGTAATGAATCGACTATCTTCTGACCTGCCTCACTTGATTCTTGACCATCGAATTCACCTGAGTTAACCAGTCGACCATGTCCAATAAGTGCGGTTTCATTTTGCAACAACTGCCAGACCTGTTTTTGGTGATCAGGAACCAGACTATTTAGAACATCTGACTCGTCGACCCACACAAGTGTATGGATTTTTTGTTCACTCTCATCAATTGCAGTTTGATCAGACAGGCTTTCAACCTCGGCTAAAAATACCTGTGTGATGGCACGACGATTCTGTTTTTTATGAGAAGCGCAGTAGCGTGCGGCAGTGACCCACTTGAGCTTCTTTGTAATTGTGATATCTGTGATGCCCGCTTCTTCAGCGATTTCAGCTCTGACTGCGTCCTCTGCCGTTTGGCCGTCTTCAATACCGCCCATAATTGCTGTAGTGATTCCTTCAAGGCTTTCGTGCCAATTAAGTAGTGCGTACTTGCCAGTACTTTTGTCCTTAAGATGCACGATAACGGTATCTCGTTCGACTTCTTCAAATTCAGGACGAGGAGGATTATTAGTATCATCTTCGCACGGGATAATCACCTGCGTGATTGGAAGTTGAAACTTCTGAGCGAATTCATAATCTCGTTCGTCATGTGCTGGCACCGCCATAATTGCGCCCGTACCATAACCCGCAAGTACATAGTCCGCAATCCAAATCGGAATCTTTTCATTATTTATCGGATTGATGGCGAAAGCCCCAGAAAAGACACCTGTTTTTTCTTTAGCTGATTGGCGTTCCACCTCAGACTTCAGTGCGGCGAGCTTTATGTAGGCGTCAACCTCGGCACGCTGCTCCTCACTTACAATCTTCTGAACAATATCACTCTCTGGCGCAACCACCATAAAGGTCACACCAAACAACGTATCTGGACGTGTCGTGAATACTTTAACTGCTTCATTATTACCATCGAGCTTAAAATCAATCTCGGCACCAACACTTTTACCGATCCAGTTCTTCTGAGCTAGTTTAACGCTTTCAGTCCAATCTAAATCATCAATCGCCTTAAGTAGCTCATCTGCATACTCAGTAATTTTAAAGAACCACTGTTTAACCTCTTTCTTTTCTACGGTGGGGTCATCAGCACCTTCATGACGCCAGCACTTGTCATCAACAATCTGCTCGTTAGCGAGTACTGTTTGGCATTTTTCGCACCACCACTGCATACGAGAGTCTTGATAGGCAAGTTTATTGCGGTACATCTCTGAGAAGATCCACTGAGTCCATTTGTAATATTCTGGCTGATGCGTCGCGATCTCTTTTTCCCAGTCATTACTCCAACCCATCGCTTTGTACTGCTTGTGATAACTCGGGATAATTGTTGCCATGCTTTCTTGCGGAGAAACTCCAGCTTTAATTGCATAATTTTCAGCAGGCAGACCAAACGCATCCCAACCTACGGGGTGGTAGCTTTCGTAGCCCTGCTGGCGTTTAAAGCGGGCTTTTACATCGCTAATGGTGTAGTTCATAGCGTGGCCGATGTGTATGCCGGCGCCGCTCGGGTAGTTGAACATGCTCATTGCAATATACTTTGGCTTTTCGCTCTTAAGATCTGCAGTATAGGTGTTGGTTTCATCCCAAATCTGCTGCCATTTCGGCTCAATATCTTTTGGACTATATCTCTTCATTCTATCTATTGTACCAGATGTCTAATCTATATAATTTGAAACCTAAAACCTGCGCTTGGTGAGTACACTACGACTAACGGGTGCTGTTAGCCTTTTGTTGTCGAATCAACTAGAGCCGCTGACTCTTTACGGGCAATTGCTCGCTGTCGTCTAATGCGTCGTCGCTCCCGCTCACTCAGGCCGCCCCAAATACCAAACTTCTCACCCTTTTCTAAAGCAGCCTCTAGGCAATCTTCTCTTACAACACAACCCTTACATACCTCTTTGGCTTCGCGAGTACTCGCACCACGCTCGGGAAAAAAGAGGTCAGGATCAACACCAAGACAATTACTGAAATCCTGCCAACCTTTTTCAGAATCATCACTATCTTTGGAAGTGTCCTGATTTGCTAAGTCTTGACCAGTTGGATCCGGTCGCAGTAACTCATCCAGCTCTGCCAGCATGACCTCACCCTCTTTATCATCAGAAGATATCCCAGAGAGTTGTGTTAACCGTTGTTGGGCATGTGGAAATGATGAATAGTCTTCTGAGTTAACTGCTTTATGCATTGCAACGATAAGTGATCGTAATGCCAAATCGGGTGAGACTAAACTAATCTGACTTATAATACCCGTTGTTTCATTTCTTCCTAAAACCCACGAAGCCAGCATGTCTCCTAAGATGAACGCTCTAGTTTGCTGCCCCTTATCCCTCTCCATCTCTAAACGTTTTGTTAATTTCGTTGGGTTAACCTGCGGAATTTCCAGACTATCCGGATCATCCTTCGCGTGAGAACAAAAATTTCTCAGAACGGCATCGTCAATGCTATATCTTTTTCGTGAAGACAACCCACCATCTGTAACTACCACATTCTTAAGCAAAGGGGTTTCTGATAAAAATCGAGTGACGCGGGTAAATAAATTTGCTCTATCGGCCGCAGTTACATCACCCATATAGTCAATCGGTAATTGCGATCTTGGCATCAGCGTATCGCCAGCTGATAGTAGGCCCGATGCAACCGTTACATATGTCTCTGGAATCGCTGCTTCACGAAAAGCATCTACTACCCCGCAGTTGTTTTCACCACCGTGCAGCGCGCAATCGTTACAACTCGTTTCGACAATCTCATTTGTACCAGACCCTGCTAACTCAGACATAAGACCTCCGTTTTGTTTTGATGTATGTGATTGTATGCCTCAAGCTTCTAGACTGCAAGCCTTTACAGTATAAAATGGTACATCCCCTGGCCTATAACTCAGAATCGATTGAAGAGAGGTACTTAATCGATAGACCATTACAGATAAGGATAGTATTATAGATGCAGATGAATCGCCTATACCCTATTCGACGTAAGCTTTCACGTTCTT